>NZ_JBHZCY010000052.1:2392-42034 GCF_042786665.1 Kitasatospora sp. NPDC059146
CCGTCCCCCCTAAAACCAACAACCCCACTATCTTTTACACACCCCCCCCCCCCCCGCGCCCGGGGGGGGGGGGCCCCCGGCCCCCCCCCCCCAGCGGCGTTCCGGCCCCGCGCGCATCCGGCGTTCCGGCCCCGCGCGCACCAGGCGGTCCGTCCGGGCTACTCCCCGGCCTCGACGTGGTGCTCCCAGACCGTCTCCACCGGCGGCTTGCCGTGCAGGTCCGGCACCTCCTGCAGCCAGGCCGGCCGCCCGGCCCGGGTGCGGGCCGCGCGGCGCTGCTCTGCCTCGCGCAGCTGCGCGGGCGTGGCGAAGCCCTCCGGCAGCCACTGCGCGGAGAGCACCGCCCGGGCGGCCAGGTGGGTGACGTACGCGTGCCGGACGGCGTCCACCGAGTCGAAGCCGGGCTCGTCGGCCAGCCACTCGTCCGGGACCAGTGCCACCACCTGCTCCAGCAGGTCGACGGTGACCAGCGGCCCGAGGTCCTCGTCGGCCAGCCGGACGTCCGGGGCGCAGGCGCCCAGCGCGTGCGCGCTGAGGTCGTACCGCTTGCCGACGGACGCCCCGGCGGTGGCCCAGCGGTGGTGGAAGATCAGCGCGGCGCCGTTGTCGATCAGCCAGAGCCGCTGGTGCCAGACCATCAGGTTGGGGTTGTGCACGGTGCGGTCGACGTTGCCGGTGAGCGCGTCCAGCCAGACCACCCGTCCCGCCTCTGCGGAGTCCACCGGGATCGCCCCGGGCCGGTAGTCGGCGGCCCCGGGCAGCAGGTCCATCCCGAGGTTGAGCCCGGCGCTGGCCTTGAGCAGGTCCTGGATCTCGGTGTCCGGTTCGTCGGCGGCCACCGCCGGATCGAAGTCCACCAGCCGCAGCTCCGGCACCCGCAGTCCGAGCCGCCGGGCCAGCTCGCCGACGATCACCTCGGCCACCAGTGCCTTGCGGCCCTGGGCGGCGCCGGTGAACTTGACCACGTACGTTCCCAGGTCGTCGGTCTCCACGACGCCCGGCACCGAGCCCCCGGCCCGCAGCGGGTCCACGTAGCGCAGCGCAGTCACCAGATCGAGCACACCCGCCACCCTATCCCGCCGTGCCACGTGATTGGCTTGCCGCTGAGACCGGTACGCAGAGCGGTACCCACCACACGAGGAGAGCAAGGCATGGGACAGGTGCAGGCCACCACCGAGCGGATCTACGACGCCGCGCCCGAGCGGGTGTACGAGGCGCTGGCCGACTACCAGGTGACCCGCCCGAAGCTGCTGCCCGCGCAGTACAGCGAGTACGAGGTCCGGGTCGGCGGTACCGGCGCCGGCACCCAGGTGCACTGGAAGCTGCAGGCCACCGAGAAGCGGGTGCGCGACTGCCTGTTCACCGTCTCGTCGCCGCAGCCGGACCAGCTGGTGGAGAAGGACGCCAACTCCAGCATGGTGATCACCTGGACCGTCGCGGCCGCCGGCGAGGGCCGCACCAAGGTCACCGTCACCGCCACCTGGCAGGGCGCCACCGGCATCGGCGGCTTCTTCGAGCGCACCTTCGCCCCCAAGGGCCTGAACCGGATCCACGACCAGGTGCTGGCCAACCTGGCCGCCGAGGTGCGCTGACCCGGGGTTCCCGCCCGACCCGGGGGAATCGCCCGGAGGTTCGAGCGGCTCGTCCGCCCGTACGAGCCGAAAGCCGTACGGGTGGACGGCCCACCACCTGCGGGTGACGGGGGCCGCCCCGCACGGGGGAGCCATCCTAGGCTCGCCGCCGTGCATATGACGATCCTTCACATTTCACAGCCGGTGGACGGCGGAGTCGCCCGCGTCGTCGTCGATCTGGTCCGGGGGCAGCGCGAGGCCGGGCACCGGGTGCTGGTCGCCTGCCCGCGCGGCGGGCGGCTGGCCGAGGAGGCCGCCGCGGTCGGCGCGCTGGTCCAGGACTGGCCCGCGGACCGCTCGCCCGGCCCGGGCACCGCCGCCGAGGCCTGGCGGCTGCGCCGGATCGTCCGGGCCGCCGGACCGGACGTGGTCCACCTGCACAGTGCCAAGGCCGGGCTGGCCGGCCGGCTGGCCGTGCGCGGCGCGGTGCCGACCGTCTTCCAGCCGCACGCCTGGTCCTTCGCCGCCGTGGACGGCGCGATGGCCGCCGCGACCCTGCGCTGGGAGCGCTTCGCGAGCCGCTGGGCGCACCGGCTGCTGTGCGTCAGCGTCCAGGAGCGGGCCGACGGCGTGGCCGCGGGGGTGCACGCCGACTGGGCGGTGGTGCCCAACGGCGTCGACGTCCGCCACTACGCGCCGGCCGACCGCCGGGCCGCCCGGATCGCGCTCGGGCTGGACCTGGACGCCCCGCTCGCGGTCTGCGTCGGGCGGCTGTGCCGGCAGAAGGGCCAGGACGTGCTGCTGGCCGCCTGGCCGGAGGTGCTGCGCCGGGTGCCGCAGGCCCGGCTGGCGCTGGTCGGCGGCGGGCCGGACGAGCAGCGGCTGGCGGAGACGGTCCGGGAGTCGGCCGAGCCGTGCCGGGTCCGGCTGGTCGGGGACGTACCGGATCCGCGCCCGTGGCTGGCGGCGGCCGACCTGGTGGTGCTGCCCTCGCGCTGGGAGGGGATGGCGCTGGCGCCGCTGGAGGCGATGGCGGCGGCCCGGCCGGTGCTGCTGACGGACGTGCCGGGGGCCCGGGAGTGCCTGCCGCCGGCGGAGCGCACGCAGTCGGTGCTGCCGCCCGAGGACGCGGACGCGCTCGCCACCCGGATGGCCGAAGCGCTGTCCGACCCGATCGAGTGCGAGCGACGCGGTGCCCGGCTGCGCGAGCACGTGACGGCCCGGCACGACGTCCGCACGGTGGTCGAACAGGTGGACGTCCTGTACCGCCACCTGCTGGGGGCCGGACCGGCGGCCGGACGGCGCAGGACCCGTGTCCCAGAGCGGATCTGATCGTTTCACATGCCGTGAATCCCCGCCGTTCCGGCGCCGGCGCATTCGCACCCTCAACCGGAAATGGAAGAGGCGTTAAATCCGAAATACCTATTAATGGGCGGCTGGAATGAAACGGCAAGTCAACTTCCGGCGCACATGCCTTGGTTCGGTATTGTCGGATTTTGCCTGCTTCGTTTCGATTTCACCCCGGGAATTCCTGTCCGGGCCCTTCGCAGCCGCGTCCGTGGTGACCAGCCCTTCCGCGATCGGCCCCCTCGCCGGAGAACCGAAAGCCGCCAGCGATGGCAGGTGCTGTCAGGACCGCGCCCACCGGGCCGGGACGGCCGCCCCGTGCCGATCGGTGCCGGGGCACCGCCACCCCGGGCACACAGCAGGGGAGTTCGTGCGCTGATGACCATTGACCACGACAGCGTGCCGCGATCCGGAGGGCCCCTGTCCGGACCGCGGCTGCGCGGCACCGGGCTGCTCGACCGGCCGACCCGTACGGCGTACACCCGGGCGGTGGCGTCGCCCCGCCGGCACCGCCGGGCCTGCCGCTCCCGGCTCGCCCTGCCGCTCGCGCTGGTCCAGGTCGACGCGATCGCACTCTGCACCGGCACCGGCATCGCCAACCGCGCGATCGACCCGACCGCCCCGCTCGCCCCGCTGCTCGGCGCCGCCGCCGTCCTGCCCCTGCTCCTGCTGCTCAACCTGGCCGGCGGCCTCTACCGCACCCGGCTCACCCTGTCGGTCCTGGACGAACTCCCCGCCCTGGCCGTCCGCGCCGTGGTCGCCACCGCCTTCGCCGTCACCCTGGCCGGCTGCCTGGACGGGCGCTGGCCCGACTGCGGCCCGGCCACCCCGGCCCGGCTCACCGTCCTGCTCGGCGCCCAACTGCTGATCGCGGCCCTCGGCCGCGCCGTCCTCTACCACCTGGTCCGGCGGATCCGCCGCGGCCGCCCCGCCCCCGTCCTGGTGCTCGGCGCCGGCCGGCTCGGCCGCAAGGTCGCCGCCGCGCTCAGCCAGCACGGCGAGTACGGCATGCGCCCGGTCGGCTTCCTGGACGCCGACCCGCCGCTGCTGGCCGACGACACCGACCCGCCCGTGCTCGGCGGCCGCGAGGTGCTGGAGCGCGAGGTCCGCCGGCACCGGATCCACCACGTGATCGCCACCGCCGGCGCGGCCGACGAGGCCGAGACCGCCGCCGCCCTGCGCGATGCCGTCCGGCTCGGCTGCCAGGTCTGGCTGGTGCCCGCGCTGCGCGAGCACGGCTCGCTGCCCACCGCCCCGATCGCCGGCGGCGACCACCTCTGGGGCTTCCCCTGTCTGCGCCTCGGCAGCCCGGCCATGCGCCGCCCCGGCTGGGCCGCCAAGCGCGCCCTGGACGTCACCGCCGCCGGGTTCGGCCTGCTGCTGCTCGCCCCCGTCCTGGCCCTGTGCGCCCTCGCCGTCCGCTTCGACACCGGCCCCGGCGTGCTCTTCCGCCAGCAGCGCACCGGCCTGGACGGCCGGGTCTTCACCGTCCTCAAGTTCCGCACCCTGCGCCCCAGCAACGAGCACGAGTCGGCGACCCGCTGGAACATCTCCCAGGACCACCGGATGGGCGCCGTCGGCCGCCTGCTGCGCAAGAGCTCGCTGGACGAGCTGCCGCAGCTCTGGAACATCCTGCGCGGCGACATGAGCCTGGTCGGCCCGCGCCCCGAACGCCCCTACTTCGTCATGCGGTTCAGCCAGGCCTACCCCGAGTACGGCGACCGGCACCGCGTCCCGGTCGGCCTCACCGGCCTCGCCCAGGTCAACGGCCTGCGCGGGGACACCTCGATCGAGGAGCGGGCCCGCTTCGACAACCGCTACATCGAGAGCTGGAGCCTCTGGCAGGACGTCAAGATCCTGTGCCGCACGGCGGCCCTGATGCTCCACCCGGACGGGAGCTGACCCCGCGTGGCCCTGACCTTCCCGGCCCTTCCCCGGCCCGTCTTACGGCGGGCCCTGCCGGCCCTCGCGGACCGGTCCAGCCTGCTCGCCGCGGCCACCGTCCTGCTGGTGTGCGTGCCCGCGGGGGAGAAGGACGTCACCGCGGCCGTCCACGTCACCGCCGCCGACGTCGCCTCGCTCGCCCTGGTCGCCCTCACCGCGCTCAACCTGCTGCGCGGGCGCCTGCCCGCGATCAGCCGCACCACCTGCGCGCTGTTCGGCGGCATCGTGGCCGCCGCCGTCGTCGCCACCCTCGGCTCGATCGACCCGGCCACCAGCCTCACCGGCTTCGTCCGGCTCACCCAGGTGTTCGTCCTGGTGCCGGCCGCCGTGCTCTGCTCGCTGCGCGACCGCACCGACCAGCGGCTCGTCCTCGGCTCCTTCGTGCTGGCCGCGCTGATCCAGGGCGTGGTCGGGGCGAACCAGTACCTCACCCGCACCGGCGCCTCCTACACCGGCCAGCCGATCCGGGCCGTCGGCACCTTCGGCGCGCTGGACATCATGGCGATGTCCACCGTGGTCAGCTACGGCCTGCTCGCCGCCCTCGCCCTCGCCCTTGGCGAGCGAGGTCCCGGCGGCGACGTACGGCTGCGCCGGGTGATGTTCGCCGCCGCCGCCTTCCTGGCCTTCCCGCTCGCCGTCTCGTTCAGCCGCGGCAGCTGGATCGCCACCGGCGCCGCCGTCACCGTGCTGCTGCTGCGCGCCGACGCCCGGTTGCTGGTGCGCAGCGCCGTGCTGGGCCTGGCCGCCGCGGTCGTCCTGATCGGCGGCCTCGGGCTCGGGGCCTCCGGCGTCACCGAGCGGCTCAGTTCGATCGGCTCCGTCTCCGCCGCACCCGACCAGTCCGTCTCCGACCGCTACGACCTGTGGGCCACCGCCGGGCGGATCTGGCAGGACCACCCCGTCCACGGCGCCGGGCCGAAGGCCTTCCCCAGGCTGCGCGACAGCCACGCCCCGCTGCGGCTCTCCTCCGGCAGCGACGCCGCCGACTCCACCATCGGCTTCCAGCGCGAACCGCTGCTCTCCCCGCACAACATGTACTTCCTGGTGCTCAGCGAACAGGGCCTGATCGGCATCACCGCCTACGCCGCGCTCTTCCTCGGCCTGCTGCTCGGCTGCCTGCGGCGCCGCCACACGACCTCGCTCGCCGCGCTCGCGCTGCTCACCTGGGTGCTGGTCGACTTCCTGTACGCCGACATCGGCGGCACCACCACCGTGCTGACCTCCGTCGTCCTCGGCCTCGCGGCCCGCGCCGCCGTCCAGGAGCGGGCGATGCCCCGGTGACCACCGACCAGCCCGCGCTCGCCCCCGCCCTCCCGGCCCCGCGCAGCGCCCCCGCCGGGCCGCCCGCCGCCGCCGAGCCGCCCGCGGCCGGGCCGGAGCGGCCGCCCCGGGGCGGCTTCCTCGTCAAGGCCTTCGGCGTCACCGCCGTGCTCAGCGCCGCCGGCTCGGGCCTCGGCCTGCTGCGCGACCTCCTGCTGGCCCGCTACTTCGGCGCGAGCCAGGGCACCGACGCCTTCCTGGTCGCCTGGACCGTGCCCGAGACGGCCGCACCGCTGCTGATCGAGGACGCCATGTCCTTCCTGATGGTGCCCGCCTTCGCCCTCGCCCTGGTGCTGCGCGAGGAGGACCCGGACGCCCCCGACCCGGTCCGCCAGCTGGTCCGCGCCACCCTGCCCTGGCTGCTGCTGGCCCTCAGCGGGCTCGCCCTGGCCGCCGCCCTCGGCGCCCCCCAGCTGGTGGAGCTGCTCGCCCCCGGCCTGCCCGACCCGGGCCTGGCCGTCGCCTGCACCCGGATCACCGCGATCACCGTGCTGCCCTTCGGCGTGGCCGGCTACCTGGCCGCCGCGCTGCGCGCCCACCACAGCTTCACCGCCCCCGCGGGCATCTACGTCGCCTACAACCTCGGCATCCTGGCCCTGCTGTTCGGCTTCCACGGCGTCCTCGGGGTCCGCTCCGCCGCCCTCGGCGTGGCGCTCGGCAGTCTGCTGATGGCCGTCCTGCTGGTCGGCCCGTTCCTGCGGCACCTGCGGACCGGGCCGGCCGCGGCCGGCCGCACCCGGCGCAGCCGCAACGCGCTGGTGCTGATGCCGCTGGCCCTGCTGCCGGTGGCCGCCTTCACGCTGACCCGGCAGTCCCAGGTCTTCGTCGAGCGCTACCTCGGCTCGGCGCTGCCGCCCGGCACCATCTCGCACCTCAACTACGCCGCCAAGGTCTCCCAACTCGCCATGACGGCGGGCATCCTGATCTGCACCGTCACCTTCCCGCTGGTCGCCCGGGCACTCGCGGCGGGGGACCTCACCGCGGCCCGCGACCGGGTCGAGAAGGACCTCGGGCAGGCCGCCGCGGTCGTGCTGCTCGGCACCGCCTTCCTGATGGCCTGCGCCCCCTCGGCGGTCTCGCTGCTGTTCGAGCGCGGCGCCTTCGGCCCGGGGGACACCGCCGCCACCGCCGCCGTCATCCGGGTGTACAGCTTCGGCCTGCCCGCCCAGGCGCTGATCGGCGTGATGATCCGCCCGTACTTCTCGCTCCGCCCGGTGGTCCGCCGGGCCGACGACCCGCGCCGCGAGGACGGCGGGCGCCGGCTGCTGGACTGGTACCCGGTCGCCGCGATGCTGCTCGGCCTCGGGGTGACCGTCACCGTCGGCCTGCTCGCCACGCCCCGGTTCGGGGCGCTCGGCCTGGCCGCCGGCAACGCGAGCGGGATCACCGCCACCGCCGCGCTGCTGCTGCGCGGGCTGGTGCTGCGCGGCATCCCGCTGCGGCTGCGCCGGGTGCTCGGCGACCACGGCCGGCTGGTGCTGGCCGCCGCCGGGGGCGCCGTCGCGGGCGCCGCCGCCGCGAGCCTGTCGGCCGACCCGCTGCTCTCGACCCTCTCCGGTGGCCTGACCGTGGTGCTGGCCTTCGCCGCCCTCGGCACCGGGCTCCGGGCCCGCGAGGTGCGCGGTCCGGTGCTGGCCGCCGCCCGGGCCGTGGGGCTCGGGCCCGACCGGCGGGCCCTGAACCTGCCGACCGTCCCCGACGAAGGGAAGTCTCCCCATGGACGATGAGCGGGGATCCGTCCGTCCGGCCCTGGCGGGCGTCACCGACGCCCCGCCCGACCGGGCGCGACTGCCCAGAAGCCGCCGCCAGGCCGGCGGACCCGCCCTGCCCGGCTCCTCCTCGCCGTGGATCCTGATGTACCACTCGGTGGCGGTCGAGGAGGAGGACCCGTACCAACTCACCGTCAGCCCCGAGCGGTTCGCCGAGCAGATCGCCTGGCTGCACCGGCGCGGCCGGCGCGGCGTCTCGGTCCGCGAGCTGATGCGGGCCCGCGCCCAGGGGCAGGACGACAAGCTGGTCGGCCTGACCTTCGACGACGGCTACGCGGACTTCGCCCGGTACGCCGTCCCGATCCTCCAGGCGTACGGCTTCACCGCCACCGCGTACGTGGTCGCCGACCTGCTCGGCCAGGACAACGGCTGGGACACCGAGGGTCCGCGCAAGAAGCTGCTCACCGTCCAGGAGGTCACCGAACTCGCCTCCGCGGGCTGGGAGATCGGCTCGCACGGCCTCGGCCACCAGGCGCTGCCCGGGCTGCCCGCCGAGGTCCTCGGGGTGCAGACCCGGGAGAGCCGGCGCCTGCTGGAGGAGGTCGTCGGCGGTCCGGTCACCGGCTTCTGCTACCCGTACGGTGCCGTCGACCGGCCCGCCGCCGAGGCGGTGCGCGAGGCCGGCTACGACTACGCCTGCGCGATCGCCCACTCCCCGCTCACCGGCCGCTTCGCGCTGCCCCGCTGCTACGTCGGCGACCGGGACGGCGCCTGGCGGCTGCGCGCCAAGAAGGCCCGGCACCGGCTGCGCGACGCCGTCACCTCGCTCAAGCGCGGGCGGCGGGAGCGTCGGCCGTGAAGGTGCTGCACATCGTCACCGGGCTCGCCTCCGGCGGTGCCGAGCGCCAACTGCACCTGCTGCTGCGGCACCTGCCGCCGCACCAGCGCTGCGAGGTGCTCGCGCTGACCAACCCGGGCACGGTCGCGGACGCGCTGCGCGCCGACGGCGTGACCGTCCACCACCTCGGCATGCGCGGCAACCGGGACCTCGGGGCGCTGCCCCGGCTGGTGCGGGTGGTCCGGGCCGGCCGCTACGACCTGGTGCACACCCACCTCTACCGCGCCCAGCTGTACGGCCGGCTGGCCGCGCGGCTCGCCGGGGTGCGGGCGGTGGTGTCCACCGAGCACTCGCTGCACGCCGGGGTGATCGAGGGCCGCCCGGTCACCCGGGGCGTCAAGGGCCTCTACCTGGCCGCCGAACGGCTCGGCAGCACCACCGTGGCGGTGTCCCGGCAGGTCGCCCAGACCCTGCGCTCCTGGGGCGTCCCGCCGGCCCGGATCGAGCTGATCCCCAACGGCATCGACACCGCCGGCTACCGCCGGCCGCCCGCCGAGCGGGCCGCCGCCCGCCGCCGGATCCGGGCCGAACTCGGCCTGCCGGAGGGCGGTTGGGTGGTCGGCGGGGTCGGCCGGCTGGTGCCGGGCAAGCGCTTCGAGGTGCTGCTGGCGGCGCTCGCCGAACTCGACCCGGGGACCAGGCTGCTGCTGGTCGGCGAGGGCCCCGAGCGGGCCGGGCTGGAGCGCCGGGCGGCCGAACTCGGCGTCCGGGAGCGGCTGGTGCTCACCGGCGAGCGGGACGACGTGCCCGACCTGCTGGCCGCGATGGACGTGCTGGCGGCCCCCTCCACCGCGGAGACCTTCGGCCTGGGCGTACTGGAGGGCCTCGCGGCCGGGCTCCCGGTGCGGCACAGCGCCTGCCCGGCGCTGGACGAACTGCCGCCCAGCGCCGCCCCGCAGGCCCGCCGGATCCCCTCCGAGCCCGCCGCGTACGCCGCCGCCCTGCGCGACCTGCGGCAGCTGAGCGGCCACATCGCCGACCCGCTGCCGCACCCCCCGGCCGTCGGCCACTACGACATCGCCCGGGTCGCCGCCGACCTGGGCGCCCTCTACGACCGGCTGGCCCGCGCCTGAGCCGCCCGCCGCCGGACCGCCGTACCAGACCCAAGGAGCCACACCCATGACCACACCGCGCCGAAGCGCCCGCCACCTGGTCCGCCGCTGGTGGCCGGTGGCGCTCGCGGTGCCGCTCGGCGCCGCGGCCGGCGCCGGGTACGCCGTCGTCTCGCCCCCCTCGTACGCCGCCAGCGCCTACGTCCTCGTGGTGCCGCAGAACCCGGGGGAGGCGTCGACCGCCACCAACTTCGCCCAGGCGTACGGCCGGCTCGCGGGCCAGCCGCAGGTGCTCACGGTCGCGGCCGCCGAGACCGGCCACACCCGGTCCGAGCTGGAGTCCCTGGTCTCCGGGACGACCTCCCCGGACGCCCCGATGATCGAGATCACCGGCACCGGGAGGAAGGCCCAGGAGGCCGCCCGGACCGCCGACGCGGTGGCCCGCTCGCTGGTCGCCTTCGCCAACACCAGCAGCAGGGACACCAACGTCCGGCTGGTCACGCTGGCCCCGGCCGCCGAGCCGGACAAGCCGACCACGCCCTCCGGCAAGCTGGACGTCGCGGTCGGCGCCGCGGCCGGGCTGCTGCTCGGGTCGCTGGTGCTGATGACCCGCCGGCGCGGCGGCCCGGACGGCCCCGGGGCCGCGGAGGCCCCGACGGCTCCCGCGCCGACCGGGACCGCCGAGCCGACCGGGACTCCCGAGGCCCCCGCCCCGGCCCCCGCCCCGGACCCGGCCCCCGCCGCGCCCCGCCCGCGGGCCGAGGAGCCGGCCGGCAAGGCCCGCCCGAGGACCGGGCCGACGCCGGAGCCGGCGGGCGAGCCGAAGGCCGGTGCGAAGGACGGGGCGAAGCCCGAGCCCGAGCCCGCCGCCGCGCCCGAGCGTCCGGCCAAGGAGAAGGCCGCGGCCCGGAGCGGACGATGAGCACCGAGACCCGCGCCGCCGGCCTCCCGGCCCAGTCCGCCGCGCCCGTCTGGACCACCGAGCTGCACCGCGAGGACGACGCGCTGGACACCGTCGCCGAGGAGTGGGACGACCTGGCGGCCCGCTGCCGCACCGCCACCTTCTTCCAGGCCGCCGCCTGGCAGCGCTCCTGGTGGCGCCACTACGGCCGCCCCGGCGCGCTGCTGGTGGTGCTGGTCAGGCGGGACGGCCGACTGGTCGGCGCCGGTGCCTTCATGCGCCGCGGCGGCCCGTTCGGCGGCCTCACCGGCCTCGGCGCCGGGCTGGTCGACTACGGCGACGTCCTGCTGGACGACGACTGCGCCGACCGGGCCGCCGCCGAGTTCGCCGCCGCCCTTCCGCTCACCCGCCCCTGGCACTGGCTGGAGCTGCGCGAGGTGCACCCCGAGGCCGCGGTGCAGCGGGTCTACGAGCACTGGCGCGGCACCCGCCGCAGCCACCAGGACTCGCTCTGCCAGTACCTGCCGGCCGTCCCGATGGAGCGGCTGCTCAAGCGGGTGCCCGGCAAGACGGCCCAGCGCAGCCGGGTGAAGCTGCGCAAGATCGCCGAGGCCGGGGTGCAGGTCCGGTCCACGCCGGTCGAGGAGGTCCCGGCCGCGCTGGAGGGGCTGCTGCGGCTGCACTTCCTCCAGTGGCAGCAGCGCGGCGTCACCGCCGAGCACCGCACCGAGCGCTTCGCCCGGCACCTGACCGAGTCCACCACCGGCCTGGTCGCCACCGGCCGGGCGGCCGTCCACCAGTTCCACCTGGACGGCGAGCTGGTCGCGGTCAACCTGCTGCTGCTCTGCCCGTCCTTCGGCGGGCTGTACATGTACGGCGCCCACCCGGCGTTGCGCGAGCGGCTGGACATCGCCGGGCTGCTGTTCAGCGCGGCCCTGGACGAGACGGTCGGCGCGGGCATCCCGGTGCTCGGCCTGCTGCGCGGCCAGGAACCGTACAAGCAGCGCTGGCGGCCGGACCGGATGCCCAACCGGCGGCTGCTGCTGGGCCCGGCCGGAGCGGCCCCGGCGGCCGTCGCCCGGTCCGCTGCGGTGCTGGCCCGGCAGGCGGCGGCGCACCAGCTGCGCACCCGCTTCCCCCGGCTCAAGGAGGCGCTGCTGGCCCGCCGCCGGGCCTGACCGCCGCTCAGCGCCGGGACGGCGTCCGGGCCGGGGACGGGCTCGGCGAGGCCCCGGCCGACGGGCTCGCCGTGGCGGCGGGCGCGGTGGCGCCCGGCGTGGCGGGCACGGTGGCCGGTGCGGTGGCGCCCGGAGTGGCGGTCCCCGACGGGGTGGGCGCGCCGGGCGGCCTCGGGACGACCGGCACGATCGGAGCGGGGGGCGCCGTCGGCACGACCGGCGGCGCCCCTTGCGAACCCGCCATCAGCTGCTTGAACGCCGCCGTCGAGCGCGGATTGCTGCGGCACTGGAAGAAGCCGTGCGGGCAGTAGTCGGTGACGGTCTGGTAGGCGGTGTCGTGGGTGCGCATCCAGTCGACCATCCGCCGGACGAACTCGGGGTTGTCGCCGTTGCGGAACAGCCCCCACTCCGGGTACGAGACCGGCTTGCCGTGCTTGGCCGCGAACTCCACCTGGTCCTGGAGGCCGTACGGCTCGCGCACGTAGTCGTCGAAGGTGCTCCCGGCCGGCTGGTCGTAGCTGTCCGTGCCGACGATGTCGACCACGTCGTCGCCGGGGTAGCACTTGGTCCACGGGATGGCGTCCAGGCCCCGGTTGGGGGTGAAGTCGAAGCGGAAGCGCTGCCCGGGCACCGAGCGCATCACCCCGACGATCCGGCGCCAGTAGGCCTTCCAGGCGGCCGGGTCGGGCTTGCAGCGGTGGGTGTAGGTGACGCCGTTCATCTCCCAGCCGAGGGTGAGCACGGTGTCCGCGCCGCCGAGCGCCACCAGCCGGCGGGCGAGCCGCAGGAAGTGGCTGTCGAAGTCCCCGCGGGCGCCCTGGCCCAGCAGCCTGGCGACCTCGCCGTCCGGCACGTTCGCCTCGTTGGGCACCAGCATCGGCACGCCGAGCACCAGCAGCCGGGACGGGTCGGCCAGCCGCCACTGCGACCACAGGCCGAGCACCACCGGCTCGCCCTCGATGTCCGCCCAGCTGTTGCCCGCCAGGTAGGTGTGGCCGACCTGCATGTTCGCGTTGCCCAGCCACTGGGCGTACTTGCCGATCTGCGGGATGTAGTCGTCCCAGGAGCCGACGAAGGCGCCGAACGGCGGCTCGTGCCGGGGCCGCTGGACCGGCGGGCGGGGGGCCGCGCCGCGCGGCTCGAAGGCGTCCGAGGAGAGGCTGTGCCGTTCGGTCCGGCTGAGCGGTGTCCCGGCCGGGACACTGGCCGTGGCCATCAGCAGCAGAGCGGCGGCGGCCAGCGTCAGGCGGCCCATGCGCATGGTCTCTCCTCCGGACGTCGCGGGAGCGGGGCGGGCGGGAGACGACACCGACGGACCGTCGCGCCACGCTCGCCGACAGTAGGCCCGGCGGAGGACGGAAAAGCCGAATGTCACCCTAAAGTGGGCGATATTCGAACGCCGTCTGCCGCAACACCCGTCCGGCCCGGCCCCGTGTATCAGCTCTGTAACGGTCCGGCGGGGTCCGCGGGGCCCGCCGCGCGGGGCCCCGCCGACCGGCCGGGGAGCCGACGGCGCAGGTGGGCGGGCGGGCGCACCGGGCGGGCGCGCACGGTCCGCCGTGCGGTCGCCGGTGGGCCCGGGCGGCGATTCCAGGCTGACTGGCGCACCCGCCGAAAGGTACGCTCCGGCCGTGTCCTGGAAGCCGCCGCGTGTCCTCACCCCCCGCTCGATCCTGCCTGCCCTGGCGGTGATGCTGGTCCTTGCGGCCGGTGCTGCGGCGCACGCGAACAAGCCGGTGCCGTTCGGCGACCGGGTGGCGGGGCCGGGGGACGCGGAGGCGACCCCGGTCAACTCGCAGTCGGTCAGCTCGGCCGACCTGGACCTGCGGGTGGTCGGCCCCGGCCTGGAGGCGTACCACAAGCAGACCGGCGAGCGGGCCTGGACGTACCGCCGCGAGGGCGCCGAGGCGCTCTACCTGGCGATGGCCGGGGACAACGCGATCGTGGTCTGGGACGACGGCCTGGTCACCTCCGTCCGCCCGGGCGACCACGAGGTGCGCTGGCACCGCGCCGTACCCGGCCTGGCCGACTACCTGCGCGCCGACGGCGAGCCGGGCGCCGACAAGCGCACCGACGCCCAGCGCAAGGACACCGCCAAGCAGCGGGCCGCGGCCGCGCTGCACACCGTGCAGCGGGACGGCTCGCCCTGGCTGGCCGTGGTGACGCCGACCCTGACCATGGGCCTGCGCGACGCCGACGGCGACCTGCGCTACAACGACCGGCCCTCCAACGGCTGCCTCTACGACCCGCTGCGCACCGTGCACACCGACTACGCCGTGCTCATCCCGCGGACCTGCACCAACAGCAGCGGGGTGGCCGTCTCCGGCGGCATCACCGGCTACCGGCTGGACAGCAACGGCTGGTCGATGATCACCGGCCCGGCCGCGACGGTGAAGGCGCTGGACGCCGGCCGGGTGGAGATCACCGACGGCCCGATCGTGCCGCCCAAGGTCTTCGACACCAAGGCGGCCGCCCCCGAGACCGGCTGCGCCAACCCGGACGCCCCGTTCGCCGCGGTCCGCCCCCAGGGCGGCTGCGCCGATCCCTCGGCGAGCCCGGCCGCCCCCGCCCCGAGCACCCCGGCGGACCCGGCGGCCACGCCGCAGCAGTAGCCGCGGGCGGGCCGGCGGGTACCCCGGGGCGGTACGCCCCCGGGGCGTTTCGCGCGGCCCGGTAGACTGGCCGTCATGGCTATCTTCTCCGGGCAATAGCGGGTGGTGGCGCCCGGTCCCGGCGCGCCGACCGCCGATGAAGCCCCCTTCCCGCCGCCCGGGTCCGCACCCGGCCGCCCGCCCACGTCCCAGGAGCAGTCCCAGCCATGATTTCCGCCAACGCCCTAGAGCTGCGCGCCGGTGCCCGGATCCTGATCGAGTCCGCGAACTTCAAGGTCGCCGCCGGCGACCGGATCGGCCTGGTCGGGCGCAACGGCGCCGGCAAGACCACGCTCACCAAGGTGCTGGCCGGTGAGGGCCTGCCCGCCGCCGGTACCGTCACCCGCTCGGGCGAGGTCGGCTACCTCCCGCAGGACCCGCGCACCGGCGACCTGGACGTCCTCGCCAAGGACCGCATCCTCTCCGCCCGCGGCCTCGACACCGTGCTGAAGAAGATGCGCGAGAACGAGGACCGGATGGCCAACGGCCAGGGCGCCACCCGGGACAACGCGATGAAGAAGTACGCGCGCCTGGAGACCGAGTTCCTCACCAAGGGCGGGTACGCCGCCGAGGCCGAGGCCGCCACCATCGCCGCGGCGCTGGGCCTGCCGGACCGCATCCTCGCCCAGCCGCTGCACACCCTCTCCGGTGGTCAGCGCCGCCGCGTCGAGCTCGCCCGGATCCTCTTCTCGGACTCCGACGTGCTGCTGCTCGACGAGCCCACCAACCACCTGGACGCGGACTCGATCGTCTGGCTGCGGGACTTCCTCAAGACGTACAAGGGCGGCTTCATCGTCATCTCGCACGACGTCGACCTGGTCGAGACGGTCGTCAACAAGGTCTTCTACCTGGACGCCAACCGCTCCGCCATCGACGTCTACAACATGGGCTGGCGGCAGTACCAGCAGCAGCGCGAGGACGACGAGAAGCGCCGCAAGCGCGAGCGGGCCAACGCGGAGAAGAAGGCCGCGACCCTGAACGCCCAGGCCGACAAGATGCGCGCCAAGGCGACCAAGACGGTGGCCGCGCAGAACATGGCCCGCCGCGCCGACAAGCTGCTCGCCGGCCTGGACCAGGTCCGGGTGAGCGACAAGGTCGCCAAGCTGCGCTTCCCGGACCCGGCGCCCTGCGGCAAGACCCCGCTGACCGCCAGCGGCCTGTCCAAGTCCTACGGCTCGCTGGAGATCTTCACCGACGTCGACCTGGCGATCGACCGGGGCTCCCGGGTCGTCGTGCTGGGCTTCAACGGCGCGGGCAAGACCACCCTGCTGCGGATGCTGGCCGGGGTGGAGCAGCCGGACACCGGCGAGGTGATCCCCGGCCACGGCCTCAAGATCGGCTACTACGCCCAGGAGCACGAGACGCTCGACCCCGAGCGCAGCGTGCTGGAGAACATGCGCTCGGCCGCGCCGGACACCGACCTGGTGCAGATCCGCAAGATCCTCGGCTCCTTCCTGTTCTCCGGCGACGACGTGGACAAGCCGGCCGGGGTGCTCTCCGGCGGTGAGAAGACCCGTCTGGCCCTGGCCACCCTGGTGGTCTCCTCGGCCAACGTGCTGCTGCTGGACGAGCCCACCAACAACCTCGACCCGGCCAGCCGCGAGGAGATCCTGGGCGCGCTGCGCGAGTTCTCCGGCGCGGTCGTGCTGGTCACCCACGACGAGGGCGCGGTCGAGGCGCTCGACCCGGAGCGGATCATCCTGCTGCCCGACGGGGTCGAGGACCTGTGGAACCCGTCGTACGCCGATCTGGTCTCGCTGGCCTGACCGGAAGTAGACGCCGGATCCGCTTTTCGGCCCAGAATATCTAGTCCTTTCGGCGTGTCCGGGAAT
Source organism: Kitasatospora sp. NPDC059146 (assembly GCF_042786665.1). Lineage (NCBI taxonomy): Bacteria > Bacillati > Actinomycetota > Actinomycetes > Kitasatosporales > Streptomycetaceae > Kitasatospora > Kitasatospora sp. NPDC059146. The sequence goes on from NZ_JBHZCY010000052.1 coordinate 18,796, forward strand.
GAAGAAGACCCGGATTCCGTTTAAGCACTTCCCGTCGGCCCGCCACTCGAACGTGGTCGGGCCGACGCTGCTGATCAGCTATTTCTCGGCATTCGGCGGCAGCCGCCCGGGGGCGTGCACTCTGCGTGAGCGCCCTGGTGCGCTCGGATCACCACCGCAGGACCACGCATTTGCGACATCGACCTTGTCGAATGGGTGGCCAGGACGCGGTGGATGGGTGATCATGGGAATCTGACCGAGCAACGCTACGAGGAGGCACGGGTGGCCGAGACTCTGAAAAAGGGCAGCCGGGTGACCGGTGCCGCGCGTGAGAAGCTCGCGGCCGATCTCAAGAAGAAGTACGACTCCGGGGCGAGCATTCGCGCTCTCGCGGAGGAGACCGGTCGTTCGTACGGCTTCGTGCACCGGATGCTGAGCGAGTCCGGAGTGATCCTCCGGGGCCGCGGCGGTGCCACGCGGGGCAAGAACAAGGCGACTGCCGGGGCCGGTTCCTGACGGTCAATCAGCTCTGAGCTGGATGGCGCGGCGGCCTGACGCCCGCCGAGGAGACGACGGCCGACCACGGCCGGGCGTCCGCCCTCGGGTCGAGTGGACCGGCCGCCGATCGTCATGTCCGCCCCCGGGTGCCGGGGGCCGTTCCGATCTTTGCGGGCCGAGGGCCTGCCCGTCCGCGCCCAGGTTTGTTACTCTCCGGTAGCCACGTCCCCCGCCACCGGAGGTTCCCGCATGACCGCCCCCGCCACCGACCCGCAGGCCCCGAGCTGGGAGCGGGACGGCGTCCGGCTGGAGATCGACGGCGAGCTCGCCGTCGTCACCCTCTGTCAGCCCAAGCGGCGCAACGCCCAGTCGCCCGCACTCTGGCGCGCCCTCGCCCAGGCCGGTCGCGAACTGCCCGGCAGCGTGCGGGTGGTGCTGCTGCGCGCCGAGGGCGTCTCCTTCTCCGCCGGACTGGACCGGGCGATGTTCACCCCCGAGGGCATCCCCGGCGAGCCCACCTTCCTGCAGCTGGCCGGCTCCGCCGACCAGGAGCTGGACGACGCCATCGCCGCCTACCAGGAGGCCTTCACCTGGTGGCGCCGCGCCGACCTGGTCTCCATCGCCGTCGTCCAGGGCCACGCCGTCGGGGCCGGCTTCCAGCTCGCGCTCGGCTGTGACCTGCGGGTGGTCGCCGACGACGTGCAGTTCGCCATGAAGGAGACCTCGCTCGGGCTCGTCCCCGACCTGGCCGGCACCAAGCCGCTGGTCGACCTCGTCGGCTACGCCCGGGCGCTGGAGATCTGCGCGACCGGCCGCTGGGTCGGCGCCGAGGAGGCCGCCGCGACCGGGCTGGCCAACCTGTCGGTGCCCGGCGCCGAACTCGACGCCGCCGCCCGGGACCTCGCCGCCGCCCTGCTGGCCGCCCCGCGCGGGGCCGTGACCGAGACCAAGGCCCTGCTCCAGGGGGCCTCCGGACGGTCGTACGAGGAGCAGCGTTCGGCCGAACGGGCGGCCCAGGCCCGCCGGCTGCGGGAACTCGCCGGGATCGGCGACTGACCCACCCGCCATTGCGCGCAGGCCCGGCCCCGGGGGAGCACCCCGGGGCCGGGCCGGCGGCGTTCCGGGGCGTGCTCGGCGGGCGGGGGTCGTGGCGGAATGCCAGAGTTGGGGAGGTTTGCGATATAGCTGGAGCCGCTACGAGGGAGATGCGCCCCATGCCTGACACTCCGACGCCCGCGACCCTGCACAAGAACCCCGGTGGCGGGCCCACCCCCGGCCCGCCCGCCGGTGCCCGGCCCGCGCCCGGCGCGGGCGGGGACGGCGGTCGGCCGTCCGCCGAGCGCGGCCGCACGGCGCTGGCGGTCGGTGTGGTGGAGAAGATCGCCGGGATGGCCGCCCGGGAGGTCTCCGGCATCCACGCGCTGGGCTCCGGACTGGCCCGCACCTTCGGCGCGATGCGGGACCGGGTCCCCGGCGGCAGGTCGAGCATCGGGCGCGGGATCAAGGCCGAGGTCGGCGAGAAGCAGACCGCGATCGACATCGCCCTGGTGGTCGAGTACGGCGTGGTGATCCCCGAACTCGCCCGCCAGGTGCGGGAGAACATCATCGACGCGGTGGAGCGGATGACCGGCCTGGAGGTCGTCGAGGTCAACATCGCGGTCAACGACGTCCACCTCCCGGACGAACCGGAGTTCGAGGAGGAAGAGGAGCCGGTGGCGTCGTCGGGGCAGCGGCCCAAGCTCAAGTAGCGCCCGGCCGCGGGACCGCCCGGGGTGTTGGTGTCGGCGTTCGGTGGAGGACGAGGGAGTAGCGGATGAACCTGGCCATCGTCGGCCTGGTGGTGGGCATGGCCCTCGGCTTCGCCGGGTACTTCGGCGGGTTCGCGGCGTTCCTGCTGGTGGCGGCGCTCGGGCTGGTCGGCTTCGTGGCCGGGCGGCTGCTGGAGGGCGACATCGAGCTCGGCGACCTCGGGGACCTGCTCCGCGGTCGCGACCGGCGGCGCTGATGGGGGCCGCCGTACCGGCGCCTGGTCCCGGCCCTGGCCCCGTCCCTGGTCCCGTCCCTGGCCCCGCCTCCGGTGCGGTGCGCCGGGGGCGGTTGCGGGTCGCCGACCGGGTGTACGAACGGATCGCCGGGCAGGCGGCGCGGGAGGTGGTCGCCGAGGCCTGGGTCGGGCGGTCGGTGAAGGGGGAGCCGCCGAAGGTCTCGGTGGCGCGGCCGGGCAGCACGGTGACCGTCCGGGTGGCGGTCGAGCTGCCCTTCCCGGCGGACCTGGCCGGACTCGCCCGGCGGGTGCGGGACCGGGTGGCGGCGCAGGTGAACGGGCTGACGGGGACGAAGGTGTCCGAAGTGGTCGTGGTGGTCGAGAAGTTGGTCGCCGGGGGAGCGTGGTGAAGGGGGACGCGGTGGCGGCGTCGGGGCCGGAGGGGGCGGGTTCGGAGGGGTCGGGTTCGGAGGCGGTGGGGAAGGTGCCCCGGTTGCGGTCGGGGCGGGCGGCCGTCGCGGCGCCGGTCGCCACGCTGGTGCTGGTGGTGGCGGGAGCGCTGCTGTACGACGCGGTCGCGGTCCGGGCCGGGCAGCCGGCCCGGCGGTGGCGGGCGCAGATCGCGGACGAGCTGGCCACCCGGCACCTGGACGACCTGTGGGTGCTGGTCGGCGCCGGTGCGGCGGCCCTGGTCGGGCTGGGGCTGCTGTGGCTGGCGTTCGCACCCGGGCTGCGGCGCTGGCTGGTGCTGCGGCCGTACGGCGGGACGGGGGCGGCGATCGACCGGGCCGGGGTCGGGCACCTGCTGGCGGACCGGGCCGCCGGGCTGGCGGGCATCGAGCACCTGAGGGTCAAGGTCGGGCGGCGGCGGGTGCGGGTGTCGGTGAGCGGGCCGGTGGACCCGGCGGGGGTGCAGCGGCAGTTGCGGGAGGAGCTGGCGCGGGTGGGGTTGGCGCGGCCGTTGCGGCTGGACGTGCGGTCCTGGCGGGGGCCGGCGGGTGGGGGCGTGGCCGGGGAGTCGGCGGACGGGGTGGGGGAGCGGACCGGGGAGGCGGCGCGGTGAAGCGGACGGTCGTCAACCGGGTGCTGCTGGCGGTGGTGGGGGCGGTGCTGGTGGGAGTCGGGGTGCTGGTGCTGGCGGGCGGGCTCGACCTGTACCGGCGGCTGGGGGTCGATCCGCCGAGCTGGTGGCCGTTGACCTCGCCGGACCAGCCGGTGGTCAGCGCACGCTCCCGGGTGCGGTGGGTCGGCTCCTCGTGGTGGTGGCCGACGGTGATCGGGGGGCTGTCGCTGCTGGTGCTCGGGACGGCCTGGTGGCTGGTGGCGCAGCTGCGGCGGACCGGACTCGCCCACATCACGGTGCCGACGCCAGGGGCGCGGGGGCTGCGGATGCGGGTGAACTCGCGGGCGCTGGAGGAGGCGCTGGAGCACGGTACGGCGGTGCTGCCGGAGGTGCAGCGGGCCGGGGTCCGGCTGGTGCGGGCCCCCGGGCACCCGCGGCTGCGGGGCGCCGTACGGCTGACCCCGGGCGGGGACCCGGTCGGGCTGGTGGAGCACTTCGAGGACGGGCCGCGGACGGACGCGGTACGGAGTCTGGGGCTGGCGGAGCTGCCGGCCGACCTGCGGATCCGGGTGTTGCAGGAGGCTCCCGCCGGGGAGCGGCGGTCCGGGCGGCGTGGGTCTGGGCGGCGCGGGGTCGGGCGGCGGCGGGAGCGTCGGCAGCTGGAGTAGTCCGGGGGTCGGGGGCGAGGGAGTGGGGGCGGAGGGGCGGAGGGCTAGAGGGAGCGGAGGGCGCCGCCGTCGACCGGGACCATCAGGCCGGTCAGGTAGGAGGCGGCGGGGGAGAGCAGGAAGGCGGCGACCTTGCCGAACTCCTCCGGGGTGCCGTAGCGGCCCAGCGGGATGTTGGCGCTGTGCTGGGCGCGGGCGGCCTCCGGGTCGGGGGCGAGGGCGTCCAGCTCGCGGACCCGGTCCGTGTCGATCCGGGCCGGGAGCAGGCCGAGCACCCGGATGCCGCGCGGGCCGAGCTCGTCGGCGAGGCTCTTCGCGGCCATCGCCAGACCGGGGCGCAGACCGTTGGAGATGCCGAGGCCGGGGATCGGCTGGCGGACCGAGCTGGAGAGCACGAAGCCGATCACCCCGCCGGAGGGGAGGGCGGCGGCCGCGGTGCGGGCGAGGCGGAGGGCGCCGAGGAAGACGGACTCGAAGGCGTCGCGCCAGGCGGACTCGGGGGTCGTCTCGACCGGGCCGGCCTGCGGGCCGCCGACGCTGATCAGGATGCCGTCGAAGCGGCCGAAACGGGAGTTGGCCTCGGCGATCAGGCGGTCGGCGGTGTCGGGGGCGGCGTTGTCGGCGACCAGGCCGTGGGCGGAGCCGAGCGTGTCGAGCTCGGCGACGGCGGCGTCGACGGCCTGCGGGGTGCGGCCGCTGATCAGTACGTGGGCACCGTCGGCGGCGAGTTCGCGGGCGGCGGCGAGGCCGAGGCCTCGGGTGGCGCCGGTGACGATGTAGGCCTTGTTCTTGAGTCCTAGGTCCATGGGGGACATTTTGCCGCCGTAGGGGCCGCTGTGCGGGGTTGGGGCTGGCGTTGACGTTGGGGGGAAGGTTTAGCGTCGGTGGTGGTTGTTCGGGAGGAGTGGGGCGGTATGCGGATCGGGGAGTTGGCGGAGCGGGCGGGGACGACGGCGCGGGCGTTGCGGTACTACGAGCAGTTGGGGCTGTTGCCGGCCCGGCGGGCTGGGAACGGGTACCGGGCGTACGGGGAGGAGGACGTGCGGCTGCTGCGGGAGATCCGGATGCTGCAGGACTTCGGGTTCGGGTTGGAGGAGACCCGGCCGTTCGTGGAGTGTCTGCGGGCGGGGCACCCGGAGGGGGATTCGTGTCCGGCCTCGTTGGAGGTCTACCGGCGGAAGTTGGCCGAGTTGGACGAGTGCATCGCGCGCTTGCGGGACGTCCGGGTGCAGGTGGCCGGGCAGTTCGAGCGGGCGGTGCGGGCGCGGGACGAGCTCGCGGCCTCCGAGCAGCCGCCCGAGTGTGAACTGGCCAGGGGGCAGAGGGAGTAGACGATGGTGGAGATCGCGGGTGTGCCGGCGGTGACGGACGAGACGTTCGCCGTGGAGGTGCTGGCGGCGGAGGGGCCGGTGCTGGTCGACTTCACGGCGGACTGGTGCCCGCCGTGCCGGATGATGGCGCCGGTGCTGGCGGACGTCGCGCGGGAGGAGGCGCACCGGTTCCGGGTGGTGAGCGTCGACGTGGACCGCAACCCCCGGACCCAGGCGGCGTACGGGGTGCTGTCGATGCCGACGTTGATGCTGTTCCGCGACGGGCAGCCGGTGCGGTCGGTGGTGGGGGCGCGGGCGAAGGCGCGGTTGTTGCGGGAGTTGGAGGACGCGCTCTAAGCCGGGAGGGCGTCGAGGGGGACCTCGGGTTCGGCGGCCTGCTTGGCGCGGTCCTTGGCCTCGCGGCGGACGAGGACCCAGAGACCGACCGGGATCATCGCGGTGAACAGCCACCACTGGATGGCGTAGGCCATGTGCGGGCCGATGTCGGAGTGGTTGGGCTCGGGGATCAGCTGCGGCTGGTCGGCCGGGGACGGGGTGGTGGCGGTGAGTTCCAGGTAGCCGCCGAGGAGGGGGCTGCCGGTCTCCTTGGACTGCTGTTCGGTGTTGATCAGGTTGAACTGGCGGTCGGGGAGGCCGGCCCGGTCCTTGACCCAGCCGCCGCTGCTGCCGGTGGTCTCGTCGGCGCGCATCCGGCCGGTGAGGGTGACCTCGCCGGTCGGGGCGGCCGGGACGGGCGGGTACTGGGTGGCGCCGTCGCCGGAGGGGACCCAGCCGCGGTTGATCAGGACGGTGCCCTTGCCGTCGGAGAGCTTGAGCGGGGTGAGGACGAAGTAGCCGAGGGTGCCGTTGGCGTCGGTCCGCTTGCGGACGACGAACTCGTGTGCCGGGTCGTACTGCCCGGTGGCCGTCACGGCGCGCCAGGTGAGGGCGGAGGGTACGGCGGTGCCGGGGGCGGCGGAGAGGCTGTCGAAGGGCACCGGCGAGGCCGTGAGGGCCTTGCCGATCAGCTCGTTCCGGGCCACCCGCGCCTCGTGGCGGTGCAGCTGCCAGAAGCCCAGCTTGATCGTCGCGGGGATCAGCAGCAGCGCGATCAGCATGGTGATCAGCCACTGGCGGGTCAGCAGAAAACGGTACACATGGGAACGGTACGCCGACCTCACAACGGGCTCACGCACCGGGGTGCGGGGCGACCTCGCGCAGCAGCTGGAGGAAGGCGTCCTCGGTGACGATCGGGGTGCCGACGTCGCGGGCCTTGCGGGCCTTGCCGCTCCAGCTGGTCGGCTCGTTGGTGACCAGCAGGCTGGTGAGCCGGCTGACGGAGGTGGCGATGTGCAGGCCGGCCTCGACGGCGCGGTCCTCCAGCACCTCGCGGTCGGTGGCGGTGTCCCCGGTGAAGGCCACCCGCATGCCCTGGACCAGCGGCTTGCCGTCCTCCCAGCGCCCCGGGTTGGGGTACGGGCAGGCCGGGCGCTTCTTGGCCTGGCGGTACTGGGCGCCGGTCCAGTTGCCGCGGCCGGGGGCGGCGGGCTCGTCCTCGCCGAGGTCGGTGACCGCGACGCAGGTCTGGAAGGGCAGCGGGATGCCGTGGGTGCGGGCCAGGCGGAGGCTGGGGCGGAAGGCCTCGGCGAGCACCCGGGCGTCGTCCAGGGCGTTGTGGGCCTGGCGCTGCTGGACGCCGAAGTGGGCGGCGAGGGAGGAGAGCTTGCCGTTGGGCAGCGGGAGGCGCAGGTCGCGGGAGAGGACCATGGTGCACAGCCGCTGCTCGACCGGGGCGCTGCGGCCGGCCCGGGAGAACTCGCGGGAGATCATGTTCCAGTCGAACAGCGCGTTGTGCGCGACCAGGACGCGGTTCGCCAGGCGGGTGGCGAACTCCTCGGCGATCTCGGGGAAGGTCGGCGCGCCGGAGAGCAGCTCGGCGGTGAGGCCGTGGATCCAGACCGGGCCCGGGTCCCGTTCGGGGTTGACGAGGGTGTACCAGTGGTCGGTCACCTCGCCGTCGCCGTCCAGCTGGTAGACACCGGCCGAGATGACGCGGTCGGAGCGGCCGAGACCGGTGGTCTCGACGTCGACGACCGCGAAACCCTCGGCGGGGGCGGCGGAACGCTGGGCGGGGACCGGGGCGGTCCGCGGCGCGCCGTACGTCTCGGGCTGGATCGGTTGCATGGTCCAACAGGATAAGGGGCGAGTCGGCCGGGGCCGGTCGAAATGTTCCGACGGGGTAGCCGGAATAGAGTGGTCCGCATGGGTGTCGTACACCTGGTCGAGATCGTTTCCGGCCGGTGGGCCGGTTCTGTGTGAGGAAGAACGCATGCGCGCCACGGTGATCCACGGACCGAACGACATCCGGATCGAAGAGGTACCGGACCCGGTGATCCAGCAGCCGACGGACGTCGTGCTCCGGGTGGTCAACGCCTGTATCTGCGGCAGCGACCTGTGGGCCTACCGCGGGGTGGCCCAGCGGGTGCCCGGGCAGCGGATCGGGCACGAGTTCCTGGGCGTGGTCGAGGAGGTCGGCGCCGAGGTCCGGGGCTTCGCCAAGGGTGACTTCGTGGTCGCGCCCTTCGTCTGGTCGGACGGGGTCTGTGAGTTCTGTCTCGAAGGCCTCCAGACGTCCTGCCCGCACGGCGGGTTCTGGGGGTCGGTGGGTTCGGACGGCGGCCAGGGCGAGGCGGTGCGGGTGCCGTTCGCGGACGGGACGCTGGTGAAGCTGCCGAAGGAGGCGGTGGGCGACGAGAAGCTGCTGCCGGGCCTGCTGGCGCTGTCCGACGTGATGGCGACCGGGCACCACGCGGCGGTCTCGGCGGGGGTGCGCCCGGGCGCGACGGTCGCGGTGGTCGGCGACGGCGCGGTGGGCCTGTGCGGCGTGCTCGCGGCGAACCGGCTGGGCGCGGGCCGGATCATCGCCCTGGGCCGGCACACCGCCCGGACGGAGCTGGCCCGGCGCTTCGGGGCGACGGACGTGGTGGCCGAGCGCGGTGACGCGGCGATCGAGGCCGTCAAGGAGCTGACCGGCGGCCTGGGCGCGCACGCGGTGCTGGAGGCGGTCGGCACCGAGGAGTCGATGCGGACGGCGGTCTCGATCACCCGGGACGGCGGCGCGGTCGGCTACGTGGGCGTGCCGCACGGCGGCAGCGCGGGCGTCGACATCGGTCAGATGTTCGGCCGAAACGTTTCGCTCAACGGTGGCGTGGCCCCGGCCCGCGCGTACATCCCCGAGCTGCTGCCGGACGTGCTCTCCGGTGCGATCGAGCCGGGTCTGGTCTTCGACCGGACGGTCGATCTGGACGGCGTTCCGGACGGCTATCGCGCCATGGACGAGCGGTCCGCGCTGAAGGTCCGGATCGCCTTCTGATTCTGACGCTTCGTCAACAGGGGCGGCACCGTTGGACGGTGCCGCCCCTTTCGGTTGTGGTGACCCCGGTCCGGATGTGACGCGAGTGGTGGTTTTCGGCCAATTGGGTGGTTCGAGAGGGTGAACGACTGGCTGATCGCGGTCAACCCCTTCCGGGGTGGGCACGACGCTCCTAGCATTGCGCGGCGCGCACGAGGAATGTGACGTCCCTCACGTTCGAATTGTCCCCCCGTGTGACCGCTACGCCGAAGGAGTGAGGAGACAGAGTGGATTCGCCGCCGATCACCACTACTGCTACGGAAGTCCAACTCATCGATGACAGTGAGGAGTTCCGTACCCTGCGGCGCTCGTTCCGGAGCTTCGCCTTTCCGGTCACCATCGGTTTCGTGCTCTGGTACCTGCTCTACGTCCTGCTCTCCTGCTACGCCCCCGGGCTGATGGGCACCAAGGTCGTCGGGCACATCAACGTGGCCCTGGTGCTGGGGCTGCTGCAGTTCGTCACCACCTTCGTCATCGCCGCCTGGTACGCCCGCTACGCGGACCGGCGGATCGACCCGCCCGCCGCGGCGATCCGCGAGGCCTACGGAGCCGTCGTCCACGCCCCCCGGGAGTCCGCCGAATGACACCGCTCGCCAGCTCCGCCACGGAGCACCGCGGTCTGATCATGTCCTTGTTCGGGCTCTTCGTGGTGGCCACCCTGGTCATCACCGTCTGGGCCGGGCGGCAGAACCGCAGCGCCGCCGACTTCTACGCCGGCGGCCGCGGCTTCACCGGCTTCCAGAACGGCCTGGCCATCTCCGGCGACTACATGTCCGCCGCGTCCTTCCTCGGCATCGCCGGGATCATCGCCCTCACCGGCTACGACGGCTTCCTGTACTCGATCGGCTTCCTGGTCGCCTGGCTGGTCGCGCTGCTGCTGATCGCCGAGCCGCTGCGCAACTCCGGCCGGTTCACCATGGCGGACGTGCTCGCGTTCCGGATGCGCCAGCGCCCGGTGCGCACCGCGGCCGGGATCTCCACCATCGTGGTCTCGATCTTCTACCTGCTCGCCCAGATGGTCGGCGCCGGCGCCCTGGTGGCGCTGCTGCTGGGGGTCACCGGGGAGGGCGCCAAGCGCTGGACCATCCTCGCGGTCGGCGCGCTGATGATCATCTACGTGGTGATAGGGGGTATGAAGGGCACCACCTGGGTGCAGATCGTCAAGGCCGTGCTGCTGATCGCCGGCGCCGCGCTGATGACCGTCCTGGTGCTCGCCAAGTACCACTTCAACCCCTCCGAACTGCTCGGCGCGGCCGCCTCCGCGAGCGGCAAGGGCTCGGCCTTCCTGGAACCGGGGCTGAAGTACGGGGCCACCAACACCTCCAAGCTCGACTTCATCAGCCTCGGGATCGCCCTGGTGCTCGGCACCGCCGGCCTGCCGCACATCCTGGTCCGCTTCTACACCGTCCCCACCGCCAAGACGGCCCGGAAGTCCGTGCTCTGGGCGATCGGCATCATCGGCGTCTTCTACCTGATGACCCTGGCGCTGGGCTTCGGCGCGGCCGCGCTGGTCGGCCGCAGCGGCATGGTGGCCGTCGAGGGCAAGACGCCCTCCGGCAACACCGCGGCGCCGCTGCTCGCCGAGCAGCTCGGCGGCGGGGCCGGTACCACCGGCGGGGCGATCATGCTCGCGGTGATCTCGGCGGTCGCCTTCGCCACCATCCTCGCCGTGGTCGCCGGGCTCACCCTGGCCTCCTCGGCCTCCTTCGCCCACGACCTCTACGCCAATGTGATCCGGCGCGGGAAGGCGACCGAGAAGGAGGAGGTGCGGTCCGCCAAGTGGGCCGCCGTCGCGATCGGCGCCGTCGCCATCGTGCTCAGCCTCTACGCGGGCAAGCTCAGCACCGCCGCCCTGGTCGCGCTGGCCTTCGCGGTGGCCGCCTCGGCCAACCTGCCGACCCTGCTCTACTCGCTGTTCTGGAAGCGCTTCACCACCACCGGCGCGGTCAGCTCGGTCTACGCGGGCCTGGTCTCCTCGGTGGTGCTGGTGGTGTTCTCCCCGGTGCTCTCCGGGGCCAAGAACTCGCTCTTCCCGGACGCCGACTTCCACTGGTTCCCGCTGGAGAACCCCGGCCTGGTCTCCATCCCGATCGGCTTCCTGGCCGGCTGGCTCGGCACCCTGCTGTCCAAGGAACGTCCGGACCCGGCGAAGTACGCTGAACTGGAGGTCCGCTCGCTCACCGGGCTGGGCGCCCACTGATCGATCCGGCATGACTATGCTGGCCCGGCCCGCCGTGACGGTGGCCGGGCCGGCGGTTTTTCGGGAAGGGACGCACGTGCTGCTCGACACCTTCGGACGACGCGCCGTCGACCTGCGGGTCTCCCTCACCGACCGGTGCAACCTCCGCTGCACGTACTGCATGCCGGAGGAGGGGCTCCAGTGGCTGGCCAAGCCGGACCTGCTCAGCGACGAGGAGATCGTCCGGCTGGTCACCCTCGCCGTGCGCGACCTGGGCGTGCGCGAGGTCCGCTTCACCGGAGGCGAGCCGCTGCTGCGCCCCGGTCTGGTCGCGATCGTCGCAGCCTGCTCCGAGCTGGAGCCGCGCCCCGAGCTGTCGCTGACCACCAACGGCATCGGACTGGCCCGCACCGCGACGGCGCTGCGCGAGGCCGGACTGGACCGGGTCAACGTCTCGCTGGACACCCTCGACCCCGAGGTGTTCCTCACCCTCACCCGCCGCCGGCGCCACCAGGACGTGCTGGACGGGCTGGCCGCCGCCGAGGCGGCCGGGCTGGCGCCGGTGAAGCTGAACGCGGTGCTGATGCGCGGGGTCAACGACCACGAGGCGGCCGACCTGCTGGCCTGGTGCCTGGAGCGGGGCTACGAGCTGCGCTTCATCGAGCAGATGCCGTTGGACGCCCAGCACGGCTGGGACCGCTCGTCGATGGTCACCGCGGAGGAGATCCTGGAGCTGCTGCGGGCCCGGTTCACGCTCACCGCGGAGCCGTCCGGGCGCCGGGGCGCGGCGCCCGCCGAGCGCTGGGTGGTGGACGGCGGCGCCGGCCGGGTCGGCGTGATCGCCTCCGTCACCCGGCCGTTCTGCCGGGCCTGCGACCGGACCAGGCTGACCGCCGACGGACAGGTGCGCAACTGCCTGTTCGCGACCGGGGAGACGGACCTGCGCACCGCGCTGCGCTCGGGGGCGGACGACGCGGAGCTGGCCGCGCTGTGGCGGGCGGCGATGTGGGGAAAGAAGGCCGGGGCCGGGATCGACGACCCGGAGTTCCACCAGCCCGAGCGGCCGATGTCGGCGATCGGCGGTTAGGGCCTGTCCGGCGGATCTTGCCAGGCGCGCGACGCCGGGCATCCCGCCTGGACGCACGCCCGAATCGCCCAAGTACGTCCAGTACGAAGCCGACTCGGGCGCACGCCCAGCCGGGCGCCCAACGCCGCGCGCTGATCTGCCAAGATCCGCCGGACAGGCCCTAGGCCGGACGGGCCTCAGGCCTCTTCCGGGGTCCAGTCGGCGAAGGCGACGACCTCCTTGAGGAAGCCGCGCACGCCCAGGAACTGGGACAGGTGCTCGCGGTGCTCCTCGCAGGCGAGCCAGGTCTTGCGGCGGTCCGGGGTGTGCAGCTTGGGGTTGTTCCACACCAGCACCCAGTGGGCGTCCGCCCGGCAGCCCTTGGCGGAGCAGATCGGGGTCTGCGGGGTGTCCATCGGGGGCCGTCCTCCGGGGTTCGGCGGGTGCGTGGTCACCGCCAGTCTGTCACGCCGCGCGGGCCCGACCGGATCCGGGCATGGCGACGCCGGGCAGCCACGGGGGGAGCCGCCCGGCGTCGGTCCGTCGCTCCGACGGGGGATGCGGAGCGCGTACGCAGTATGTCACGCCGAAGGCCTCGGATGGGGAGGTCTTGCATGATTAATCTGAGCTTCTTCTGAGCTTTCGCCGACCTGATTCCGGCTCAATCCCCGTAAACCGGGCGGTCAGTCCGCGCTCGGTGACGTTCCGGTGCCGGAGGGCTTTGCCTGTCCTGTACCAGGAGCCGCACCAGCCCCACCCGTACCACCGGGGCCGAGCATCAGCGGGGTGTCGGACGGGAAGTCGAAGGAGCTCGGCAGGCCCGGTGCCCGCTCCCGGCCGGCGTTGGCGATCAGCACCGCGAAGTACGGCAGCAGCACCCCGCCCGCCAGCGCCCCGAAGGCCAGCCAGCGCTCGACGTTCCACAGCACCACCGCGAGCAGTACGCAGACGGTGCGCAGCAGCATCGAGATGACGTAGCGGCGCTGGCGCCCCCGGACGTCCTCGGAGAGGCTGCTGCGCGCCCCCGTGATCCGGTGGATCTGTCCGCCGCCGGCGCTCTTGCCCATGTGTCCAACCGCCCTCGTCCAGGCATCCGCGCGCTGTTCCGCACGGCCTCCTCACGGTACGCCCGGGCGCCCGGGACGACGAGACCGGGTGGGCGGGGCCCACCCGGTCGGGCGTGATAGGGGAGCCGTACGGCGTCAGGAGCGTCTACGAGCGCCGGGAGAGGTAGAGCGGGGGCACGGCGTCGGTGAGCCAGACGCCGTTCTCGCTGAGCCGGAACTCGTGGCCGGCCGCCGCCATCGCGGCCGCGTTGACGGTCAGCACGACCGGGCGGCCGTGCCGGGCGCCGACCCGGGTGGCCGTCTCGGTCTCCGCCGAGAGGTGGACGTCCCGGCGGGTCATCGGGCGCAGCCCCTCGCGGAAGATCGACGCCAGGTGGCGGTCGGCGGTGCCGTGGTAGAGCACCGGCGGCGGCACGGTGGCGGTCAGACCGAGGTCGACCGCCACCGTGTGGCCCTGGTTGGCGCGGATCGAGAGGCCGTCCGGGGAGTAGCCGAAGCGGCGCTTGTTGTTGGTGGCCACGACGTGGTCGAGCTCGGGCCTGGTGAGCGGCCTGCCCTTCGCCGCGAGGGCGCCGAGCAGGACGTCGATCCGGACCCAGCCGGAGTCGTCCAGCGTGATCCCCACCAGCTCCGGCTCGTGCCGCAGGATGCGCGACAGCATCTTGCTCGATCTGACCAGCCGCTTCTCGTCCATCATGTTCTTTCCATCCCCCCGTTGGTCAGTGGCTATGAGGCCGGGCTGACCGAACTCATGTTGAAGTCCGCGACACGCACGGGTGGCATCGCGGTGCGGGTGAAGTAGTCGGTCCATTCGCGGGGCAGGCAGGGCTCGGTGCGGCCCGCCTCGGTGATCCGGCCGAGCAGGTCGACCGGGGACTCGTTGAACCGGAAGTTGTTGACCGCGCCGACCACCTCGCCGTTCTCCACCAGGTAGACGCCGTCCCGGGTGAGGCCGGTGAGCAGCAGCGTCGCCGGGTCCACCTCGCGGATGTACCAGAGGCAGGTGAGCAGCAGGCCGCGCTCGGTGCGGGCGATCATCTCGTCCAGGGTCGGCGCGGACTCCTGGTCGGCCGTCTCCAGCACCAGGTTGTCGATGCCCGGGCGCAGCGGCAGGCCGGTGAGGCCGGCCGTCCGGCGGCTGGTGACCAGCTCGGTCAGCACGCCCTCGCGGATCCACTCGGTGGCCTCGATCGGCGCGCCGTTGTCGAAGACCGAGACGTCGCCGCCGGTGCGGTGCGCCAGCACGAACGGGGCGACCTCCAGGCCGGGCTCGTCCGGATCGGCGCGCAGCGTCAGCGGCAGCGCGGCGAGCTTGTCGCCGACCCTGGTCCCGCCGCCGGGCCGGGAGAAGACCGACCGGCCCTCGACGGCGTCCCGGGCGCCGGCGGCCCAGTGCAGGCAGAGCAGCAGGTCGGCGACGGCCGCGGGCGGCAGCAGCGTCTCGTACCGCCCGGCGGGCAGGTCGATCCTGCGGGCGCCCCAGCCGAGCCGCTTGGTGAGCTCGGCGTGCAGGGCGGGGACGTCGACGTCGGTGAAGTCCCGGGTGCCGGCGCCGACCCAGGCGGAGCCGCTGAGGTCGGCGGTCTTGCCGTTGATCTCGACCATGCCGGTGGGCTGGTCGTGGCGCAGCCGCAGGCCGGTGGAGCTGCCCAGGTAGCTGCTGGTGATCTCGTGCCGGGCGAAGCCGTACAGCAGCTCGCCCTGGGCGGCGGCGCGGGCGAAGGCCTCGCCGAGGGCCGGGCCGAAGGCCTCGAACACCTCGATGGAGGTCTCCGCGGGCGGCGCGGTGAAGTCCGGGGACGACGGCCGGCCGTCGACCAGCGGCTGGGCGTCCTCGGCCGGTCCGGCCGCGCGGGCCGCCGCCTCGGCGGCGCGGACCAGGCCCTCGACGTCCTCGGCGGTGACGGCCTCGCGGGCGACCACGCCGGAGGCGGTGCCCTCGGCGCCGGCCACCGTGGCGATCACGGTGAGGCGGCGGCCGCGGGTGACGCCGTTGGTGGTCAGGGCGTTGCCGGCCCAGCGCAGGTTGGCGGTGGACTCCTCGTCGGCGATCACCACGCAGCCGTCGGCGCGGGACAGGCCGAGGGCCAGCTCGACGAGTTCGTGGGGCTGCATCGCGGTCATCAGTGACCCGCCTCCTGCTGGGTGTTGAGCACGTTGACGTTGCGGAACAGCGCCGACGGGCAGCCGTGGCTGACCGCCGCGATCTGGCCGGGCTGCGCCTTGCCGCAGTTGAAGGCGCCGCCGAGCAGGTAGGTCTGCGGGCCGCCGACGGCCGCCATCGAGCCCCAGAAGTCGGTGGTGGTGGCCTGGTAGGCGAAGTCCTTGACCTGGCCGGCGAGTTCGCCGTTCTTGATGGCGTAGGCGCGCTGGCCGGTGAACTGGAAGTTGTAGCGCTGCATGTCGATCGACCAGGAGCGGTCGCCGACGATGTAGAGGCCGTTCTCCACCCCGGCGAACAGGCCCGCGGTGTCCGGGCCGTCGACGGCGGGCTGGAGCGAGACGTTGGCCATCCGCTGGACCGGGACGTGCGCGGGGGAGTCCGCGAAGGCGCAGCCGTTGGAGCGCTCGAAGCCCTTCAACTTGGCCATGCCGCGGTCGAGTTGGTAGCCGACCAGGACGCCGTCCCGGATCAGGTCCCAGGACTGGGTGGCGACGCCCTCGTCGTCGTAGCCGATGGTGGACAGGCCGTGCTCGGCGGTGCGGTCGCCGGTGACGTTCATCAGCTCGGAGCCGTAGCGCAGGCTGCCGAGTCGGTCGAAGGTGGCGAAGGAGGTGCCGGCGTAGGCGGCCTCGTAGCCGAGCGCGCGGTCCAGCTCGGTGGCGTGGCCGATCGACTCGTGGATGGTCAGCCAGAGGTTGGACGGGTCGATGACCAGGTCGTAGCGGCCCGGGCGGACGCTCGGGGCCTTCATCTTCTCGGCCAGCAGGACGGGCAGTTCGGCGAGCTCGGCGTCCCAGTCCCACTCGGTGCCGGTCAGGTACTCGTAGCCGCGGCCGACCGGCGGGGCCAGGGTCTGCATCGAGTCGAAGGCGCCGGTGCGCTCGTCGACCGAGGTGGCCTCCAGGTCGGAGTGGAGCCGGATCCGCTGCTGGGTCGTCACGGTGCCCGCGGTGTCGGCGTAGAACTTGTTCTCCTGCACCGTCAGCAGCGCCGCCTGGACGTGCGAGACGCCCGGGGCGGCGAGCAGCCGGGAGCTGCGCTCGGCGAGCAGCGCGGTCTTGTCGGCGTCCGGCACCTCGAAGGGGTTGACCTCGTACGAGGAGACCCAGGTGACGTCCGCGTGGACGGGTTCGTCGGCCAGCTCGACCCGCTCGGCGGAGCCGGCCGCCCGGCTGATCCCGCCGGAGAGCCGGGCCACCGCGACGGCCTGGGCGGCGACCTCCGCCGCGGCCCCCGGGGTGAGGTCGACCCCGGCGGCGAAGCCCCAGGCGCCGTCCAGCAGCACCCGGACGGCGAAGCCCAGCTGGACGGTGTCGGAGGTGCCGGCCGGCCGGGCGTCGCGCAGCCGCCAGGAGGCGCTGCGGACCCGCTCCAGGCGGAAGTCGGCGTGGGAGGCGCCGAGTTCGCGGGCCCGGGTGAGGGCGGCGTCGGCGAGGGCGTGCAGCGGCAGGGCGAGGAACAGCGGGTCGACGGCGCGTCCGTGCGCGGCGCCGGCGCTGTCGGCCGGAGGGATCGGAGGCAATCGGGCTCCCAGGTCGCGGAGGGTGGCGGTGCGGCGCCACAGGGGCGTCCGCACCGCATCATTTCCCTTCCACCGGGTTCCCGGCCAGCGCATTTGGTCCGGTGCGTTGCGGTTTCGGCCAGGGGGGTCCGGGGGCGTGCGCGGCCGTCAGGAGACGGACTCCCACCAGCCGTCCAGCTCCGGCGGGTTGTCCACGTCGATCCGCTCGCCGGGGCGCGGGACGGCCAGCGGGACGGCCTGGGCCTTGGCCTCCTTGAGCAGCCGTTCGATCGGCTCGGCCCAGGGGTGCAGGCCCAGGTTGAAGGTGCACCAGTGGACCGGCACCAGCAGCCCGGCGGTGAGGTCCCGGTGGGCGAGGACGGCGTCCTCGGGGGTCATGTGGATGTCCGGCCAGGCCGCGTCGTAGGCGCCGATCTGCACCAGGGCGGCGTCGAACGGGCCGTGCTGCGCGCCGATCCGTGCGTAGCCCTCGAAGTAGCCGGAGTCGCCGGTGTAGAAGACCTTGCGGGTGGGCCCGGCGATCACCCAGGAGCCCCACAGGGTGGTGTTGCGGGTCAGGCCGCGGCCGGAGAAGTGGTGCGCGGAGGTGAGGGTGAGGACCAGCTCGCCCAGGGTGCAGGTCTCGTCCCAGTCCAGCTCGATGATCCGGTGCTCGGGGACGCCCCAGCGGCGCAGGTGGCCGCCGATGCCGAGCGGCACCGCGAAGGGCGCGGACTGGCTGCGCACCAGGCGCTTGACGGTCGCCATGTCGAGGTGGTCGTAGTGGTCGTGGGAGATCAGCACCGCGTCGACCGGCGGCAGCTCCTCCAGCTCGACCGGGACGGGGTGCAGCCGCTTGGGGCCGACGTGGGCGGAGGGGGAGCAGCGGTCGCTCCAGATCGGGTCGAGCAGCACCCGCGAGCCCTCGATCTCGACCAGCGCGGAGGCGTGCCCGTACCAGGTGATCTCCACGCCCTCGGCGGCCGGGCCGGGGGCGGCGGCGGGGCGGACGGTGGGCACCGGGTGGGCCGGGACGCGGCCCTCGCGCTGGAACAGCATCCGGCGGACGGTGTCGCGGTCGACGCTGGGGGCGCTCCCGGCCCGGGCGAGGGTCGAGGGCGCGTTGTGGAAGACGCCGTCGCGGTACTGGGCGGAGTCCCGCACCCGCTCCTCGCGCCCGCCGTCGGGGCGGCGCCCGAACGCCGCCGGCAGGTCGCGCAGCGCCCAGGCGGTCGCGCCCAGGCCCGCGGCCAGGGCGGTGAGGGCGAGCAGTCGTCCGCGTCCGGTGGTGCTCCCGGGCCGTGCCTTGGTCATGCGCCCTGCCTTCGTTTCCTCGCCGGGACTCTTCGGGGGAAGGGTACGTCCGGCCCCGGGGTCGGCCCGCACCACGGGGGCAACGGGCACGCCCGCCCCCGTTGTTCCCGCACAGCGTTCCCGTACGGTCCGTTCTTTCGCGGCGGTGCCCCGGCCTGCGGCGGACGGCCGGCGGGCGCGGGGCGCCGGGGGCGCGGATTGTCGGATTGCGACAGTTCCTCCGGTGCGGCGCTGTGGGAGCTCGATTCGCCGCCGCCGCCGACCGCCCGATAGCGTCACACTGCGTACGCGTTCGGACGTACCCGCTCAGACACGGAGAGAGGTGGATCGTTGAGCCGCTCGGTTCTCGTCACCGGAGGAAACCGGGGCATCGGCCTCGCGATCGCCCAGGCCTTCGCCGAGGCGGGCGACAAGGTCGCCATCACCAGCCGTTCGGGCGAGGTGCCCGAGGCCCTCGCGAAATTCGACGTCCTCGCGGTGCGCTGTGACATCACGGACGCCGCGCAGGTCGACGCCGCCTTCACCGAGATCGAGGAGAAGCACGGCGCGGTCCAGGTGCTGGTCGCCAACGCGGGCATCACCAACGACACCCTGCTGCTGCGGATGTCCGAGGAGGACTTCACCTCCGTCGTGGACACCAACCTGACCGGCACCTTCCGGGTGGTCAAGCGCGCGTCGAAGCTGATGATGCGCGCCAAGAAGGGCCGCGTGGTGCTGATCTCCTCCGTGGTGGGCCTCTCCGGCTCGCCGGGCCAGGCCAACTACGCCGCCTCCAAGGCCGGCCTGGTCGGCTTCGCCCGCTCGCTGGCGCGCGAGCTCGGCCCGCGCAACATCACCGTCAACGTGGTCGCCCCCGGCTTCGTCGACACCGACATGACCGCCGTGCTCAGCGACGAGCGCCGCGCGGAGATCGTCTCGGGCGTGCCGCTGGGCCGCTACGCGGCGCCCGCCGAGGTCGCGTCCACCGTGCGGTTCCTCGGTTCGGACGAGGCCGCGTACATCACCGGAGCCGTCATTCCCGTCGACGGCGGATTGGGCATGGGTCACTGATCATGAGTGGAATCCTCGAGGGCAAGCGGATCCTGATCACCGGTGTGCTGATGGAGTCCTCCATCGCCTTCCACACCGCTCGGCTGGCCCAGGAGCAGGGCGCCGAGATCATCCTCACCGCCTTCCCCCGCCCGAGCCTGACCGAGCGCATCGCCAGGAAGCTGCCGAAGCCGGTCAAGGTGCTGTCGCTGGACGTCTCCAGCCCGGAGGACCTGGCCGGCATCGCCGAGCAGGTCCGCGAGACCCTGCCGACCCTGGACGGCATCGTCCACTCGATCGGTTTCGCCCCGCAGGACGCCCTGGGCGGCAACTTCCTGGACACCCCGTGGGAGTCCGTGGCGACCGCGATGCACGTCTCGGCGTACTCGCTCAAGTCGCTCACCACGGCGCTGCTGCCGCTGATGCAGGACGGCGGCTCGGTCGTCGGCCTGACCTTCGACGCCCAGTACGCGTGGCCGCAGTACGACTGGATGGGCCCGGCCAAGGCCGCCCTGGAGTCGACCAACCGCTACCTGGCCCGCTACCTGGGCGAGCGGGACATCCGCTGCAACCTGATCTCGGCGGGCCCGATCGGCTCGATGGCCGCCAAGTCCATCCCGGGCTTCGGCGACCTGGCCGACACCTGGAACCACCGCTCCCCGCTCAAGTGGGACCTGAGCGACCCGGAGCCGGCCGGCCGCGGCGTCGTCGCCCTGCTGTCGGACTGGTTCCCGAAGACCACCGGCGAGATCATCCACGTCGACGGCGGTCTGCACGCGATCGGCGCCTGACCGACTGCTGTCCGCCACTGCCCGGCACCCCCGCGACGGGGGCGCCGGGCAGTGGCGTTTCCGGTTCCGTCCGGGGCCGGGGCGCGCCTACGCGTCGGCGGTGGCGCAGGCGCCGATGGCGCGGCCGGCCTCGACCGAGGCGCGCTGGGGGTCGCCGTCCCGGATGGCGTCCCGGATGGTGTGGTGGCCGATGTAGCGCTCGGCGATCAGCTCGGGGCCGACGTCGTTGCGCAGGTGCTCGCGGGTGACCTCGCCGAGGTCGGAGTAGACGGCCAGCAGCACGTCGTTGTGGGCGGCGGCCACCACGGCGTGGTGGAAGGCGGCGTCGGCCTGGACAAAGTCCTCGGCGTCGCCGGAGTGCCAGGCGGCCTCGCGCCGTTCGAGCGCGGCGTCCAGCAGGCCGAGGTCGCGCTCGGTGCGGCGGGCGGCGGCCAGGCCGGCGGCGGAGGTCTCCAGCGCCGCCCGCAGCTCGGCGACCTGCCCCTGGTCGGCGTCGGCGAAGCGGCGGTGCATCACCCCGGCCAGCTCGCTGGTGGCCAGGACGTACGTGCCGGAGCCCTGGCGGATGTCGAGCAGCCCGTTGTGGGCGAGGGCCCGGACGGCCTCCCGGACGGTGTTGCGGGCCACCCCCAGCTGCTCGACCAGGGCGGCCTCGGTGGGGATGCGCGAGCCGACGGGCCACTCCCCGGAGGTGATCTGGGCGCGCAGCTGCGCGATCACCTGGTCGGACAACGGGGTGCGCCTCGGCGAGGACAGCGCCACGGGGACTCCTAGCGACTACGGGGTTGGGTGGGCCGTGGGGGGAAAGTGGCTGATGGACGAACGGGTCGGGACATCATGCCAATTCCGAGGTGCATCAATTCATCCCATCATTCTATGATGGCGCCCATGCCTCCCGCAGCAGACACCACCACCACCTCCTCCCCACGGAGCGGAGAGCGGCCGCAGACCGAGCGGCCGTCCGTCCCCGGCAAGTACCTCGGCGTGCTGTTCGCCGTCGCGATCGCCGCCGCCGCCTTCAACCTGCGCCCCGTGGTCACCAGCCTCGGGCCGCTGCTCGACCAGGTCCGCGACGACCTCGGGATGAACCCGACGCTCGCCGGGCTGCTGACCGCCGTCCCCTCGCTGTGCTTCGCGCTGTTCGGCCTCGCCGCTCCGAGCGCGGCCCGCCGGATCGGCCCGATCGCCGTGATCACGGCCGGCATGGCCGCCATCACGGCGGGCGTGCTGGCCCGCTCCTTCGCCGGCGGTACGGCGGTGTTCCTGCTGTTCACCGCGCTCGCCCTGGCCGGGGTGGCGGTCTCCAACGTGCTGCTGCCGGTGGTCATCAAGCGGTACTTCCCGGAGAAGGTCGGTCCGATGATCGGCCTGTACTCCATGGCGCTGTCCGCCGGCACCGCGCTGGCCGCCCTGGTCAGCGTGCCGCTGACCAGCTCGCTCGGCGGCGACTGGCGCTACGGCCTGGGCAGCTGGGCCGCCCTGGGGGCGCTCGCCCTGCTGCTCTGGCTGCCGCTGCTGATCGCCAAGCGCGAGCGCGGCGAGCGGGCCGGCGGCGCCGCCGCCCCCGCCAGGCTGCCGATCACCCGCAGCCGCACGGCCTGGGCGATGGCCTGCTTCTTCGGCCTCCAGGCCACCGGCGCCTACGTGGTGATGGGCTGGCTGCCGAAGATCTTCCAGGACTCCGGCATCGACAAGGGCACCTCCGGGGTGCTGCTCGCGGTCACCATGGTGATCGGCGTGCCGGTCTCCTTCGTGCTGCCCAACCTGGCCGCCCGGCGCGGTGACCAGCGGATCTTCGTGGTGCTGCTGGCCTGCTGCGGCATCGCCGGGTACTCCGGGCTGGCGCTCGCCCCGGCCGGGGCGCCGTGGGTGTGGGCCGTGCTGGTGGGCCTGTCCAACTGCGCCTTCCCGCTGGTGCTGACCATGATCGGGCTGCGTGCCCGGACGGCCGGCGGGGTGGCCCAGCTGTCCGTCTTCGCCCAGGGGCTCGGCTACCTGATCTCCGTCCCGGGCCCGATCCTGATCGGCCGGATCTACGACGTCACCGGTGAGTGGTACTGGCCGCTGGGCTTCCTGGCCCTGCTGCTGGTGCCGCAGATGCTGTTCGGCCTGCGCGCCGCCCAGGCCCGGCACATCGAGGACGAGGCCGTCCTGCCCGCCGAGCGGGTCAAGGCCTGACCGGGAAGGTCAAGGCCTGGCCAAGGCGGTGGGGCCCGCCGTGGACGGGCGTGTTCGGGGTGGGAGAATCCCGACATGCCCGTTCTCGACCCGAACCCCACCGACGGCCGCAAGCAGCTCGGCCGCATCGCCCTCCTCTTCGGCGGCATCGTGGTGCTGGTGGCGATCATCGCGACCGTCGCCGCCCAGATCGGTTGACCGCCGCCCGTAGCGCCGCCGCACTCCCGGTGACACCCGGCCGACGGGGCATGATGGCACCCGCCACCCCGGGGAGTGGCGGCAACCGGGAGCATCGCGCCCCCGGCCCGCTTTTCTGCCAAGCTTGCTGGGTATGAGCGCCGACACGCCCCGCAGGATCATCGTTCTCCGCCACGCCAAGGCCGACTGGCCGAACGGCGTGGACGACCACGAGCGGCCGCTGGCCGACCGGGGCCGTCACCAGGCCCCGGACGCCGGCCGCTGGCTGGTCGACTCCGGCATCAACCCCGACTTCGTGCTCTGCTCCACCGCCCTGCGCACCCGCGAGACCTGGAAGCTGGCGGCGCACGAGCTGCCCAAGCGGGCCCGCCGGACGGTGTACGAGGACCGGATCTACGAGGCCAGCCCGGGCGAGATCATCGCCGTCCTCCAGGAGACCCCGGAGGAGTACGCGGACGTGGTGCTGGTCGGCCACAACCCCGGGGTGCTGGGCCTGACCCAGGTGCTCGCCGGGGACGCGGGCGACCCGGACGCGCTGGAGCGGCTGCGCCTGGGCGGCTTCCCGACGGCGGCGGTCGCGGTGCTCAGCTTCGGCGGCTCGTGGAAGGGCGTCGAGCCGGGCGTGGCCGAGCTGGTCTCGTACTACACGCCGCAGGACTGACCTCCGGGCCCGGCCGGGCCGCGGAACACCGAGGGGCGCGCGGGTCGATCCGCGCCCCCCCCCGGCGGCGGCCCGCCTCCGTAGCCCCCGGCCCCCCCCGCGGCCCCCTGCGCGGCCCCGCCCCCGGGCGGCCCCCCCGGCCCCGCGCGCGGCGCCCCCCCCGCCCCCGGGGCGGCG
>NZ_JBHZCY010000052.1:42044-58115 GCF_042786665.1 Kitasatospora sp. NPDC059146
CGGCGCGGGGTGGGCGGGGGGGGCGGGGCGGCGGGGTGGCCCCGGGTGGGGCGCGGGGAGCCCCCGGCGCGCCCCTCGGCCGTCGGCACGCCTCAGTCGACCGAGAGCCCGCCGTCGGCCGCCTCGACCTCCTCGCGGGTGATCCCGAGCAGGTACAGCACGGTGTCCAGGAAGGGCACGTTCACCGCGGTGTCGGCGGCCTCGCGCACCACGGGCTTGGCGTTGAAGGCCACCCCGAGCCCGGCCGCGTTCAGCATGTCCAGGTCGTTGGCGCCGTCGCCGATCGCCACCGTCTGCGACAGCGGCACCTTCGCCTGCTCGGCGAACCGGGCCAGCCAGCGGGCCTTGCCCGCGCGGTCCACGATCTCGCCGACCACCCGGCCGGTGAACCTGCCGTCCACCACCTCCAGGGTGTTGGCCGCCGCGAAGTCCAGCCCCAACTGCTCCACCAGGTGGTCGGTGACCTGGGTGAACCCGCCGGACACCACCGCGACCTGGAAGCCCAGCCGCTGGAGCGTACGGATCAGGGTGCGCGCCCCCGGCGTGAACCGGACCTCCGCGCGCACCTTCTCGGTCACCGAGGCGTCCAGTCCGGCCAGCAGGGCGACCCGGGCCCGCAGCGACTCGGCGAAGTCCAGCTCGCCGCGCATCGCCGCCGCCGTCACCTCGGCGACCTCCTCCTCGCAGCCCGCGTGGGCGGCGAACAGCTCGATCACCTCGTCCTGGATGAGCGTGGAGTCCACGTCCATCACCACCAGGCGCTTGGCCCGGCGCTCCAGCCCGGCGGCCACCACCGCGACGTCCACC
The DNA here is from genome assembly GCF_042786665.1 of Kitasatospora sp. NPDC059146. Classification (NCBI taxonomy): domain Bacteria; kingdom Bacillati; phylum Actinomycetota; class Actinomycetes; order Kitasatosporales; family Streptomycetaceae; genus Kitasatospora; species Kitasatospora sp. NPDC059146. The sequence continues at coordinate 42,852 of NZ_JBHZCY010000052.1, forward strand.
CGCTGGGCGGCCGCCTCCTGGGCCAGTTCGGCCCGCAGCTCCTCGGTGGCCACACCGGAGACGGCCAGTTCGACCGCCGTCACCGGGTACTTGGCGAGGCGGAAGACGCGGTCGATGTTGCCGCCCGCCACGGTGATCCGGGAGGTCAGCGCGGAGACGGCGGCCGCGGTCAGCGGGTGGCCGAGCACCGTCACGTGCGAACGGCCCTCACGGCGCGGGCGGTTGTCGCCGATGCCGGAGAGGATCTCGGCCTGGAGCTTCTGCTCCTCCGCCCAGCGGTGCACGGTGGCCCGCAGGCCGCCCTCCGCGTCGGGCGAGCGGGGCGGGGTGACCAGGGCGCAGAGCGTGATGCGACCACGGGTGACGACCTGCTCGATGTCGATGACGTCGACGCCGAAGCCGGCCAGGGTGGCGAAGAGGCCGGCGGTGATGCCGGGGCGGTCCTTGCCGAACACCTTGACGAGCAGGGTGCGCTCGTCCGCGGTCCGGGGCTGGGCGGCGGGGAGGGGCTCAGCGGCCAGGGGCGATGCGTTCATGGTGGCTCCCACGCTACCGGTCGGCCGCCCCGCCGGGGGCACCTGTCCCACCTCGCGGGACACCCGTGCCCGCGGCCCGACCGGCAGCCCCGGGTAGCAGCCTGGTCACAGTCACCCGGGGTGACTTTCACCCGCGGACGGCGGGCTGGAATGATTCCCCCCGTCAGTCAGAGGAACAGTGCACCCCCGGTCGGGGGCCAAATCGGGGGAACCGAGAGAGCGGGGCAGGCAAGCAGTGCCGCAACTCGTCATTGATATCAACGGACAGCAGCGGACTCTTGAGCCCGGGCGGTCCTACACCATCGGGCGCAACCCGCAGTCGGACTTCACGTTCGACGACGCCAGGGTCTCCTGGCAGCACGGGACCATCGGCTTCAACGGCAGCGGTTGGCAGCTGGACGACCACGGCAGCACCAACGGCACCTACGTGGCCGGCGCCCGCACCATGCAGGCCCAGCTGTTCCCCGGTGCCGTGGTGAACCTGGGCAACCCGGAGAACGGCCCCCGACTCGCCTTCTCCGCACCCGCCCACGCCGCCGCCCCGCAGCCCACCCCGGTGCACGAGGCCGTCACCAGCCGCAGCCCCGCCCCGACGCCCCAGCAGCCCGCCCCGCAGCAGGCCTGGGCGGGTCAGGACCCGTACCAGCAGCAGCCGCAGGCGCAGCAGGCCTGGCCGCAGCAGCAGCCCGCGCAGCAGTACGTGCCGCAGCAGCAGGCCGCCCAGCCGTACCCGCCGCAGGACCAGCGGGCGGCGCAGCACGGCGGCTTCCCCGGGCAGCAGGGCTTCCCGGCCCCGCCGGAGCACGGCGGCGGCGGCCCGCAGCCGACGGTGATCCGCAACCTGACGGCCGGGATGCGCACCGTCCGGATCGGCCGCGCGCTGGACAACGACGTCGTGGTGTCCGACCTCCAGGTCTCCCGGCACCACGCCGAGCTGCGCCAACTGCCGGACGGCCGCTACGAGATCGTCGACCTCGGCAGCCACAACGGCATCTTCCTCAACGGCCAGCGGGTGCAGCGCCAGCTGATGGGCCCGCAGGACCGGCTGACCGTCGGCCACTCCGGCTTCCAGCTGGTCGGCGACCAGCTGCAGGAGTTCGTCGACACCGGCGCGGTCTCCTTCTCCGCCCGCCACCTGACCGTCGAGGTCGACCACAAGGGCGGCAAGAAGGTCCTGCTCGACGACGTCAGCTTCGGCGTCCCGGAGAAGTCCCTGGTGGCCGTCATCGGCCCGTCCGGCTCCGGCAAGTCGACCCTGCTGCGCGCCCTCACCGGCTACCGCCCGGCCGACCGCGGCGAGGTGCTGTACGACGGCCGCAACCTCTACAAGCAGTTCGCCGAACTCCGCTCCCGGATCGGCCTGGTGCCGCAGTCGGAGATCCTGCACCGCGAGCTGACCGTCCGGAAGGGCCTCAAGTACGCGGCCCAGCTGCGCTTCCCCGGCGACACCGAGGCGAGCGAGCGCAACGCCCGGATCGACGAGGTGCTGTACGAGCTGCGCCTGGACAAGCGCGCCGACAACAAGATCACCGCACTCTCCGGCGGCCAGCAGAAGCGCGTCTCGGTCGCCCTCGAACTGCTCACCAAGCCCTCGCTGATCTTCCTGGACGAGCCCACCTCGGGCCTCGACCCGGGCATGGACCGCGAGGTCATGCAGATGCTGCGCGGCCTGGCCGACGACGGCCGCACCATCCTGGTCGTCACCCACTCGGTGGCCGAACTCGCCCTCTGCGACCGGCTGCTGGTGATGGCGCCGGGCGGCGCGGTGGCCTACTTCGGCCCGCCGGACGAGGCGCTGCACTTCTTCGGGTACGAGACCTGGGCGGACGTCTTCCAGGCCTTCGAGAACTACCCCGACCACGACTGGGCCGGCCGCTACCGCGGTTCGGTGCACTACCAGCAGTACTCCGCCCCGACCGTCGAGGCGGGCGAGGTGCAGCACGTCCAGGTCGCCCAGGAGGCCGTCCGCCCGCCCAAGCCGCAGAGCTGGGGCTCGCAGCTGTGGACGCTGATGCGCCGCTACATGTCGGTGCTCGCCTCGGACCGCGGCTTCCTGGCGCTGTCGGTGCTGCTGCCCGCGGTGATCGGCGCGGTCAGCGTGCTGATCCCCAACGAACCGGGGCTCGCCCCCAACCCGAAGACCCAGCTGCACCTCAACAACGGGGCCGCGACGATCCTGCTGATCCTGGCGATCGGCGCCTGCTTCTCCGGGGCGGCCAACTCGGTCCGCGAGCTGATCAAGGAACGGGCGATCTACGAACGGGAACGGGCCACCGGCCTGTCCCGGTCGGCGTACATGATGTCCAAGATCATCGTGCTGGGCGTCTTCTCGGTCATCCAGGGCGCGATCATCTCCGCCGTCGGCTTCCTGCCGCGCAAGCTCCCCGAGCACGGCCTGATCGTCAAGAACATCCCGATGATCGAGATGACCATCGGCATGATCCTGCTCAGCTTCGCCGCGATGATGTTCGGCCTGATGATCTCCGCGCTGGTGAAGACCGCCGAGAAGACCATGCCGCTGCTGGTCATGTTCGCCATCGTCCAGGTCGTGTTCACCGGCTGCCTCTTCCAGATCTTCGGCAAGCCCGGCCTGGAGCAGGTCGCCTGGCTGATGCCGGCCCGCTGGGGCACCGGCATGGTGTCCACCACGCTCGACCTGTCGCACCTCATGGGCCCCTGGAACAAGGACTTCCAGAACCCCAACTACGACCCGCTGTGGTCCCACAGCGTCGCCCAGTGGTCGATCGACGCGGGCGTGCTGATCGTCATCTCGGTCGTGATCGGCGTGATCGTGACCCGGCTGCAGCGCCGGCACGAGCCCGAGGTCATGCAGAAGGGCTGACGTCCGCAGCCGCCGAAGGGCGCTCCACCCGGTTCCGGGGGAGCGCCCTTCGGCGTTGCCGGCCACCCGCCCGCCCGCCGGGTGGGCCCATCGGCCTAGGTCCCCGGACCCGCGCCCGGAGCGGCCGGGGACGGACGCGGACGCCCCCGCGCCGGCGGTAGTTTGGCGGTATGCCCAGCCCGACCGGTGACCACCGGACCCCCCTCGACCCGCGCTCCGCCTGCGACCCGCTGGCCGGCATCGAGGCCGTCAGCCAGGCCCTGCTCGCGATGAGCCGGCACCTGGAGGTCCGCGAGGTGCTGCGCCGCATCACCGCCTCCGCCCGCGACCTGCTCGGCGCCGAGTACGCGGCCCTCGGCGTGCCCGACGACCACGGCGGCTTCGCCCAGTTCGTGGTCGACGGCATCACCGACGAGCAGTGGCGGGCCATCGGCCCGCTGCCCCGCCAGCACGGCGTGCTCGCCGAACTGCTGCACGAGACCGGCCCCACCCGCCTCACCGACGTCCGCAAGGCCCCGGCCTTCGAGGGTTGGCCCGCCGCCCACCCCGAGATGGACGCCTTCCTCGGCATGCCGATCCTCGACACCGAGGCCGGCGAGGACGAACCCCGGGTGACCGGCGTCATCTTCCTCGCCAACAAGCGCGGCGGCGGCCTGTTCACCGACCACGACGAGGAACTGCTGCGGATCCTCGCCGCCCACGCCGCCCTCGCCCTCACCAACGCCCGGCTGTACGAACGCAGCCGCGAACTCACCCTGGCCGGCGAGCGCGCCCGGATCGCCCACGACCTGCACGACGCCGTCTCGCAGAAGCTGTTCTCGCTGCGGCTGACCGCCAAGGCCGCCGCCAAGCTCGTCGACCGCGACCCGGCCCGGGCCCGCGCCGAGCTGGAGGAGGTCGCCCGGCTCGCCGCCGAGGCCGCCGACGAACTGCGTGCCGTGGTGGTCGAACTTCGCCCCGCCGCCCTGGAGGAGGACGGGCTGAGCGCCACCCTCGCCTCCCAGGTGCAGGTCCTCGACCGCGCCCACACCGCCGACCTCGCCTTCGCCGCCGACGGCGTCCGCGCCCTGCCGCCCGCCCAGGAGGCCGCGCTGCTGCGGGTCGCCCAGGAGGCGCTGCACAACGCGCTGCGCCACTCCGGCGCCGGCCGGGTCACCGTCACTCTGGCCGGCACCCCCGCCCGCGGCGCCGTGCTGCGGGTGCGCGACGACGGCCGGGGCTTCGACCCCGAGTCCGTCCGGCGGGCCGGCCGCCACCTCGGCCTGGCCTCGATGCGCGACCGCGCGGCCGCCGTCGGCGGCACGCTCACCCTGGAGTCCGCCCCCGGCAAGGGGACGCTCGTCGAGATGGAGGTCCCCGGTGCCTGAGAGCACGCCGTCGATCCGCGTCCTGCTGGTCGACGACCACCAGGTGGTCCGCCGCGGGCTGCGCACCTTCCTGGAGGTCCAGGACGACATCGAGGTGGTCGGGGAGGCCGCCGACGGGGCCGAGGGCGTCGAGCGCGCCCGCGAACTCGACCCGGACGTCGTCCTGATGGACCTCAAGATGCCCGGCGTCGACGGCATCGAGGCGCTGCGCACCCTCAAGGACGGCGGCAGCCGGGCCCGGATCCTGATCGTCACCAGCTTCACCGAGCACCGCACCATGGTCCCCGCGCTGCGGGCCGGCGCCGCCGGGTACGTCTACAAGGACGTGGACCCGGAGGCGCTGGCCGGGGCGATCCGCTCGGTGCACGCCGGGCACGTGCTGCTCCAGCCCGAACTGGCCGAGGCGCTGCTCGCCGACGACGGCCCGCGCGCCCCGCAGGGCCGCGGCGGCACCCTCACCGAGCGCGAGCGCGAGGTGCTCGGCCACATCGCCGACGGCCGCTCCAACCGGGAGATCGCCCGCAGCCTGCACCTGTCGGAGAAGACGGTGAAGACCCACGTCTCCAACATCCTGATGAAGCTGGACCTCGCCGACCGCACCCAGGCCGCGCTGTGGGCCGTCCGCAACGGCGAGGCCCGGGCCTGAGGCCCCTCGCCCGGTTCCCTCCTCGCCGTTCCCTCCCCGCGGTTCCCTCCCCGCCGTTCCCGCGACCGTCAGTGGTCCTCGCGCTCGTCCACCAGGGCGTTGTAGGCGGCGACCTGGGCCCGCCGGGCGGTGCGCCGCAGCGGGGCCAGCACCGACTGCCGGGCGGCCATCTCGGAGGCGCTCACGGCGGCGCCGTGGCCGCCCGCGGCGATCGCCAGCAGGGCGGACACCTGGCGGGCCGACTCCAGCACCCGGACGGCGCGCGGCGGGTAGCCGGGGGCCAGCAGCTCGGCATGGCCGCGCCGGCGGTACGCCTCCAGGGCGCGCAGCGCCTCCGGGCCCGCGCCCGCCACGTCCAGCCCGGCCAGCAGGACGGTCGCCTCGCGCAGCCCCTCCGCCAGCTCGCGCTCGGCCTCGTGCAGCGAGGGCACGTCCGCCGGCGGGGCGTCGCCGACCTCGGCGCAGCGCCACAGCACGGTGGCCGAGCGGTCGCCCGCCGGACCGAACACCGTGATCTCCGGCACCAGTCCCAGCGGTGCGCCGACCGCGAGCACGGCCTCGCCGGCCGCCATGGCGCGCTCGTTGAACACCGCCGGGCCGGTCAGGCCCAGCGGGTGCCCGGCCGAGGGCAGCGCCAGCCGCAGGCCCTTCACGCCCAGCACCCGCAGCCGCCCCAACGCCCAGGTCAGCGCGTGCTGCTCGCCCGGGGCGTCCCCGGGCAGCCCGGTCACCCGGTGGCCCTCGTCGGCGCCGAGCACGGCCTCGGCGGCGTCGTCCGGCGCCACCAGGCCGCTCAGCAGAGCGTTGCCCCAGGCGGTCAGCCGCCCCGAACGGGGCTCTTCGTACGGATTGTCGGCAGGAGTCACGAGCATCCGGCCAGCCTACGGAATCGGCGGTCATCCGCGTGGCGTAGGTTTGCCCATGCGCGTGCGGCGCACCCATCCCGTGCCCACCGGCTGCCGGGGTCGGTCCGCCGCCCGCACCGACGGCCGACATTTTTGGTATTTGGGGAAGGCGTGGGCATGAGCGACGTGCTGGAGCTGGTGGACGTATCCGTGGTCCGGGAGGGGCGCGCGCTGGTCGACCAGGTCTCGTGGTCCATCTCCGAGGGTGAGCGCTGGGTCATCCTGGGCCCGAACGGCGCCGGCAAGACCACCCTGCTGCAGATCGCCTCCTCGTACCTCTTCCCGACCTCGGGCAAGGTCTCGGTGCTGGGCGAGAAGCTGGGCGAGATCGACGTCTTCGAGCTGCGCTCCCGGATCGGCCTGGCCGGCGCCTCGATGTTCGACAAGCTGCCGGCCGAGCAGACCGTGCTGCAGACCGTGCTCACCGCGGCGTACGGCATGACGGTCAGCTGGCAGGAGTCCTACGAGCAGTCCGACGAGGGCCGCGCCCTCGCCCTGCTCGACCGGATGGGCATGGCCGGCCTGACCGGCCGCAAGTTCGGCACCCTCTCCGAGGGCGAGCGCAAGCGCACCCTGATCGCCCGCGCCCTGATGACCGACCCCGAGCTGCTGCTGCTCGACGAGCCGGCGGCCGGCCTGGACCTCGGCGGCCGGGAGGACCTGGTCCGCCGGCTCGGCGCGCTGGCCCAGGACGAGTTCGCGCCGGCCATGGCGATGGTCACCCACCACGTCGAGGAGATCGCCCCCGGCTTCACCCACGTGCTGATGATCCGCCAGGGCAGGGTGCTCACGGCCGGCCCGATCGACACCGAGCTGACCGCCCGCAACCTCTCCAAGTGCTTCGGCCTGCCGCTCACCCTGGAGCGCCACGGCGACCGCTGGTCGGCGCAGGGACTGCCGCTGGGCTGACCCCGGGTCCGTCCGCTTCGCCGAGGCTGTCGGAACCGGTCGCACGTGCGACCGGTTTCCGCCCCTCGACCTGCGGGAACTGTCCGCCTCGAAGGCCCTTCGCTCCCTAGGATGGTCGTGTGGACAGTTGGACCTGGTGGCTCCTGGCCGCCGCAGCGCTCGGCATACCGCTGGTGCTCACCGCGATGCCGGAGTTCGCCATGTTCGCGATCGGCGCGCTCGTGGCCTCCGGCGCGGCCGGTCTGGGCGCGGGGGTGGTCCTCCAGGCCGTGACCTTCCTGGTGGTCTCGGTCGCACTGGTGGCCTTCGTCCGGCCGATCGCCTACCGGCAGCTCCAGAAGGGCCCGCAGGTCAAGATGGGCATCGAGGCGCTGCACGGCGCCACCGCGGTCGTCGCGGAAACCGTCGACGGGGAGGGCGGTCGGATCAAGCTCAACGGTGAGATCTGGTCGGCCCGCGCGCTCCACCCGGACCAGGTCTACCAGCCCGGGCAGCAGGTCGACGTCGTCGAAATCCAGGGCGCGACCGCCCTGGTCGTCTAGGGGAGAGTCCGTGGAACCCGTCCTTATCGTTTTGGTCGTCCTGGTCGTGGTGGCCTTCATCGCGCTGATCAAGACGATCCAGGTCATCCCGCAGGCCAGCGCCGCGATCGTGGAGCGCTTCGGCCGCTACACCCGGACGCTCAACGCGGGGCTGAACATCGTCGTGCCGTTCATCGACCGGGTCCGCAACCGGATCGACCTGCGCGAGCAGGTCGTCCCGTTCCCGCCCCAGCCGGTGATCACCCAGGACAACCTGGTCGTCAACATCGACACCGTCATCTACTACCAGGTCACCGACCCCCGGGCCGCCACCTACGAGGTCGCCAGCTACATCCAGGCCATCGAGCAGCTGACCGTCACCACGCTGCGCAACATCATCGGCTCGATGGACCTGGAGTCCACCCTGACCTCGCGCGAGGTCATCAACGCCGGTCTGCGCGGGGTGCTGGACGAGGCCACCGGCAAGTGGGGCATCCGGGTCAACCGCGTCGAGCTCAAGGCGATCGAGCCGCCGACCTCCATCCAGGACTCGATGGAGAAGCAGATGCGCGCCGACCGTGACAAGCGCGCCGCGATCCTCACCGCCGAGGGCCAGCGCCAGGCGCAGATCCTCAAGGCCGAGGGTGAGAAGCAGGCGGACGTGCTCCGGGCCGAGGGTGAGGCGCAGGCCGCGGTGCTGCGCGCCGACGGTGAGGCGGCCGCGATCCGGACGGTCTTCGAGGCCATCCACGACGGCGACGCCGACCAGAAGCTGCTCGCCTACCAGTACCTGCAGACCCTGCCCGAGCTGGCCAAGGGCGACTCCAACAAGCTCTGGATCATCCCCAGCGAGGTCGGCGACGCGCTCAAGGGCCTCGGCGGGGCCTTCGGCGGCCTGACCGGCAACGGCGGCGGGATGAACGGCGGCGCGGTGGCCGCGCCGAGCGTCCCCCAGGCGCCCCCGGCGGCGACCCAGGTGCCGCTGGACCCGGCGGCCGGGCCGCGGCCGGTGGACGTCGAGAAGGGCGCCGCCCGCCCCCGGGTGGACCCGGCGCGGGAGTACCGCAAGATCGACCCGGAGTGATCGACCCGGAGTGATCGAACCGGAGTGATCGGATCGGAGTGACCGACCCGGAGTGGTCGGACCGGTCCTCCGGTCGGGGCCCGCTGCCTGCTGGTGGCGGGCCCCGCTGTTTCTCCGGTCGGCGTCCGGGCGGCGTCCGGGCGGCGTCCCGCGTGGCGCCCGGGCCGCGTCCCGCGTGCTGCCCCGGCGGTGTGGCGTACGTCCCGAATGGTGGTCGGGCCTGGTCGGGCCGGTGCGCCGTCCGGCATGATCCCCTCGGACAGGACCACGAGGAGGGGTGACCCATGACGCTCTGGGAGGCGATCGCCGTCCTGGTGGCCGGCGTCGGTGCCGGGATGATCAACGTGATCGTCGGCTCCGGCACCCTGATCACCTTCCCGGTCCTGCTCGCGGTCGGCATCCCGCCGGTGACCGCCAACATCTCCAACTCCTTCGGCCTGGTGCCCGGTTCGCTCAGCGGCGTGTTCGGCTACCGCCGCGAACTGGCCGGCCAGGGCCGCCGGCTGCGCCGGATGGGCACCGCCTCGCTGCTCGGCGGGCTGCTCGGTGCGCTGCTGCTGACCAGACTGCCCAGCGGCGCCTTCGACGCGATCGTCCCGGTGCTGATCCTGCTCGCCCTCGTCCTGGTGGTGGTCCAGCCCCGGGTGGCCAAGGCCGTCGCGGCCCGGCGGCGCGCCGACGGCGATCCGGACGGCGGCCCGGTGCTGCTGGCCGGGGTGTTCCTCACCGGCATCTACGGCGGCTACTTCGGCGCCGCCCAGGGCGTCCTGCTGATGGCGCTGATGGGCATGCTGCTCCAGGAGGAGCTGCAGCGGATCAACGCGGTGAAGAACGCGCTGGCGCTGATCGTCAACGGGGTCGCCGCCCTGTTCTTCCTGTTCACCTCGACGGTGAACTGGACGGCCGCCGGGCTGATCGCGGCGGGCTCGCTGGTCGGCGGCCTGATCGGCGCCAAGGTCGGCCGCCGCCTCCCGCCGGCCGCGCTGCGCGGGGTCATCGTGGTGGTCGGGCTCGCGGCCGTCACCAAGCTGCTGCTGAGCTGAGTTGACCGGGCTTCGGACGGCTGTGGGATCGTACGACCGACCGAACCGTCGTCCGTGAACCGGAGAGTGTGCCATGGCCCTGGAGATGCGCGAGATCTGCGAGCGCTGTGAGGTGTCGCTGACCGCCGACGGCCCCGCCTCGATATGTTCCTTCGAGTGCACCTTCTGCGCCGACTGCACCGAGGCCATGGCCGCCAACTGCCCCAACTGCGGCGGCGAACTGGTGGTCCGTCCGCGTCGGAAGGCCGCCTGACCGGCACCCCGCCCGACCGGCACCCCGCCGGTCCGACCGACGACCCCCGGAGCGCACCGATGAGCAGCAGGGCCCGACTGAGCGAGGACGAGACCGTGGCGGCCCTGGCGGCGGTGCCGCTGTGGCGCCGGGACGGCGACAGCATCGTCCGCAGCGCCGACGCCCCCGACTTCCCGGCCGCGATCCGGGTGGTCGTCGCCGTCGCCGAACAGGCCGAGGCGCTCGACCACCACCCCGACGTCGACATCCGCTGGCGCACCCTGCGCTTCGTGCTGTCCACGCACAGCGCCGGCGGTCTCACCGGCCTGGACTTCACCCTCGCCGCCCGGATCGACGAGGCCCTGCGCGCGGAGTCCGCGGCCTGAGGGTCGCTCTGTCCTGGTCCGGCCCGCGCATGCCCGTTCCGGCCCGCTGTGGCCCACTGTGGCCCGCTGTGGCCCCGCGCCCAGGGGCCGGGCGGTCGGCCGGGGCGGGCGTGAGATGCTGACTGCCGCAATCGGCAGGCAGTGGGGGCAGGGAGGGACGGAACGGTGGCGCAGGAGCCCTTCGGAGACCCCCACGCCCAGCAGCAGCCGTGGTACCCCCAGGGCCCGCAGCAGGGCTGGCCGGGGTACCACGACCAGCAGCAGGCGCAGTGGCAGCAGCAGTCGTCGCAGTCGCCGTCGGAATCGCACGGGCAGTGGCCGCAGGCGCCGCACCACGAGCAGCCGGGCGGTCACTGGCAGCCGGCCTACGACCAGCAGGGCGGCTACGGGCAGACCGGCCACGTCGAGGGCGGGTACGCCCAGGAGCAGCCGCACCAGCCGTACCAGCAGCCGCACTCCGGGTACCCGGAGTACTCGGAGTACCCGGAGTTCCCGGACCACGGGCAGCAGCCGTACGCCGTCGAGCCGCAGGAGCGACCGGTGGCGGACGGACTGTACGTCCCGGCAGGGGCGGAGTACTCGGCCGACGGGTACGTGCGGCTGGAGGAGTCCCCGGCGGAGCCGGCGACCTCCGTGGGGGAGACCGGTGACCACGGTGCCGTGCCTGCCGAGCCGGCTGAGCCCGCCGAGCCCGCCGCATCGGCCGGGCGCTCGCGGGCGGGCCGGCGCGGTGGCAGCGCTTCCGCGTCGTCTTCGTCTTCCGCTTCCGCCGGTGCTTCCTCGCTGGTGGACAAGGTCCGGTCGGCCGTCCTGACCGGGGAGCACGTGCCCAGTCGACGGGCCCTGCTGGTGCGGACCGGTGCCGGGGTGGCGGCGCTCGGGGTGCTGATAACCGCCGCGCTGACGGTCGGTGCCGAGGGCGGCGGCAGTGCGGCGGCGAGCAGCGGAGGCGAGCCCGGGTTCGCGGTGGCGCATACCAAGGCCTGGTCCGCGCAGCCCGTCGCCGCGCAGCCCGCGGGTGACGACACGCTGGTCGGCAGCTGGCTGCTGGCCGACGCGGTGGTCCGCGCCGACGGCTCGGGCGTGCACGCCTACGACCGGACGGCGGGCAAGCCGACCTGGTCGGTCGAGCCCCCGGCGGCCGGGGCCGTCCCGTGCGGACTGTCGGCAGGCGTGAACCAGGCCGGGCTGGGCGTCGCCCTGTTCCGGCCGCAGGCCGACCCGAAGAGCCCCTGCACGCTGGTCGCCGCCGTGGACACCAAGACCGGCAGGACCGTCTGGACCAAGACCGTCTCGGACGCCAAGGGCGCCTACTCGGCGCGGATCGGTGTCACCGAGGACATGGTGATCGCGGTCGGCGACGACCGGGCGGTGGCCTGGGCGTCGGCCGACGGGAAGGACGTCTGGCAGTACACCGGCCAGGGCAAGTTCTGCACCCTCTCCGGCGGCGTCACCGGAAAGACCGTGCTGGTCGCCTCGACCTGCGCCGACTCCACACCCGCCGACCAGGCCGTCTCGCTGAACGCGGCGGACGGCAAGGTCGGCTGGTGGCGGGGCCTGAACAACCAGCCGAAGACCGTCACCGTGCTCTCCGCCGAACCCGCCGTGGTACTCACCACCGGAGCGAAGCCCGAGGACGACCGGGTGTTCGCCTGGGGGCCGGCCGGAGACCCGGCCGCCGAGATCCCGGTGGTCACCGACGGCGGCCGGCTGGTCCTCACCCACGGAACGTTTTCGGCCACCCCCGAGGTCTTCTTCGAGGGCCGCACGATGGTGGCCGCGATGACCCCGGCGAACCCGGGCGGGCCGGTGTCCGCGGTCGGCTACGACCTGGACACCGGCAAGCAGCGCTGGAAGGCGCCGACCGCCGCCAAGGGCACTGCCCGGGCCGTCGGCATCGACGGCGGCTCGCTGGTGCTGGCCGCCGACGAGCGCCGCGACCAGCCCGCCCGCCTCGGCCGCTTCCCGCTGGCGGGCGGCCAGGAGGCGGTCGGCGGCAACTTCCCGTCCGGCACCGGCTCGCTGCTGCTCTCCGGGCGGGTGCTGATCGGTGGCGGGCAGGTGGTCGTGGTGCCCGAGCACGCGGCCAACTACGGCACGGCCGCGGGCTTCCAGGCGAAGGGCTGAGCCCGCGGGGCCCGGCCGCGTGGGTGGCCGGGCCCGTCGCCGGGATGTCCCCTGGGCTCTCCCAGGGCTTTCCCAGGGCTCTTCCAGGGCCGTGGCTAGGCCGCAGTGACGGGCTGCCCCGGTACGGCCGGCAGCCAGTCGGCGAGCTCCCGGGCCTCCGAGCCGCGCAGGCCGAGCGCCAGCATCAGAGTGGCCTGGGGCGTCGGGACGAACGGGCGCCGGAGCAGTTTCATCCCGGCCTGCTCGGGTGTCCGGTCGGCCTTGCGCTGGTTGTCCTCGGCGCACGCGGCCACGGTGTTCAGCCAACTGTCCTCGCCACCGCGTGACTTGGGGTGCAGGTGGTCCACCGTGGTGGCCCGGTGCCCGCAGTACGCGCACAGGTGTTGGTCCCTGGCCAGGACACCCCGCCGCGACCACGGGGCCTGTTGTCGGAACGGCACCCTCACGTACCTCTGCAGTCTGATCACCCGGGGCACCGGAACGGCTACACCGGTACCCCGGATCGAGCGCAACGGATGCGCCTGCTCCACCACCGCCTTGTCCTGGAGCACCAGGACGACGGCGCGCTGGAGCGACACCGTCGTCAGGGGCTCGTAGCTCGCGTTCAGAACCAGCGTGTTGCGCACTCGGCACACCCTTCCCACGGGCGTGCCACGGCGGCACGACCGTCTCCACACACGTCACTGCCGCCGCGCGGCGGTGAAACCACTCTGAATGGGCCCACAGCCGACTAACAACGGAATTTCCGGTATCGGGGAGGAACCCGGGGGAGGGACACCGCCCGACGGACCCGGTGCCTCGGGGAAAACTCGCTGGCCGGAACCGCGTAGGCTCTATCAGGCTGGAGTCGTACCGACCCGGGGCCCGACCGAACCGAACCGGGCCGACAACGGGCGGACGCCCGATCGAAGGAGAAGCGTGACCGTGACGGACATCGTCGACGAGCTGCAGTGGCGTGGGCTGATCGCCCTGTCCACCGACGAGGACGCACTGCGCAAGGCGTTCGCGGACGGCCCGGTCACGTTCTATTGCGGCTTCGACCCGACGGCCCCCAGCCTGCACCTCGGCAACCTGGTGCAGATCCTCACCATGCGCCGCATCCAGCAGGCGGGGAACCTCCCGCTCGGCCTGGTCGGTGGCGCCACCGGCCTGATCGGCGACCCGAAGCCCACCGCCGAGCGCGTGCTCAACGACCCCGAGACGGTGGCCGCCTGGGTCGAGCGCCTGCGCGGCCAGATCTCGCGCTTCCTCGACTTCGAGGGCCCGTACGCGGCGCGCATGGTCAACAACCTGGACTGGACCTCCGGGATGTCGGCGATCAGCCTGCTGCGCGACGTCGGCAAGTACTTCCGCGTCAACAACATGATCGCCAAGGAGGCCGTCGCCCGACGCCTCAACTCCGACGCGGGCATCAGCTACACCGAGTTCAGCTACCAGATCCTCCAGGGCATGGACTACCTGGAGCTGAACCGCCGCTACGGCTGCACCCTGCAGACCGGCGGCAGCGACCAGTGGGGCAACCTCACGGCCGGCACCGACCTGATCCGCAAGGCCGACGCCAAGTCCGTGCACGCGCTGGCCACGCCGCTGATCGTCAAGGCCGACGGCACCAAGTTCGGCAAGACCGAGTCCGGCACGGTCTGGCTCGACCCCGAGCTGACCACCCCGTACGCCTTCTACCAGTTCTGGCTGAACGCGGACGACCGGGACGTCTCCAACTTCCTGCGGATCTTCAGCTTCCGCTCGAAGGAGGAGGTCGAGGAGCTGGAGCGCGAGACCGCCGAGCGCCCCGCCGCCCGCCTCGCCCAGCGCGCCCTGGCCGAAGAGCTCACCACGCTGGTGCACGGCGCCGAGCAGTACGAGCGCGCGGTCGCCGCGTCCAAGGCACTGTTCGGGCAGGGCGACCTGGCCGACCTGGAGGCGCCGACCCTGGCCGCGGCCCTCGCCGAGGTCCCGAAGGCCGAAACCGCCGAGCTCCAGCCGATCGTCGACCTGCTGGTCGCCGTCGGCCTGGCGCCGAGCCGTTCGGCCGCCCGTCGGACGGTCAAGGAGGGCGGCGCCTACCTCAACAACGTCAAGGTGACGGACGAGGAGGCGGTGCCGACCGAGGCCGACCTGCTGCACGGGCGCTGGCTCGTGCTGCGGCGCGGCAAGCGGAACCTGGCGGCGGCGGAGCTGGTGCCGGCGTCGTCGGCGGTGGCGGCCGAGCCGGCCGACTCGGTGGAGTGACCGAGCCGCCGAAGGACCGAGTGACTGAAAACCGACGCCGCTGAACTGCGGCTTCGATGATCGAGGGCGGGATCCAGCCGGATCCCGCCCTCGACGTTTGACGATGTCCTCCAGGTGGCCTAGTGTTGAACGAGTCGCTGGAGCGGCCACCCCACTCAGCAAGACCCACTCTCACACTTCGAAGCCCATTCAATTGGGTTCGTCGGCGTATTCGTCGACACGGTGTGATCGTGAATTTCGAGTCACTCTTGAAATGCGCTAAAGTGGTGGTCGTCGCGAAAAGCGGCCCGACCAGTTCGGAAAATCGGATGAATGAAACTCCGGAAAACGGAGCGGAAAACGTCTGGTAAGCTGGAAACACGAAAGAACGAAGCGCCCGGAGGGCCCGCTGGAAGGCGGTCCGAAGGAAGCGTCCGTTCCTTGAGAACTCAACAGCG
>NZ_JBHZCY010000053.1:0-16739 GCF_042786665.1 Kitasatospora sp. NPDC059146
GGGCTGCTTCCAGTAGCCGGCCATCAGGGTGGCGGAGCGGACGTGGATCTCGCCCTGCTCGCCGGCGGGCAGCACGGTGCCGTCGGCGGCCCGGACCTCCACGTCCACGTCGGGGAACGGCCGGCCGACCGGGAGCGGGCCGTCGTCCGTGAACCGGGTGTGCTCCTCGGCGGTGAGGTAGGCGATCTTCTGGGCCTCGGACATGCCGTACAGGCTGACCAGCACCGGCCCGAACACCTTGAGGGCTTCGCGGATCCGGGCCGGGGAGGCGGCGCAGCCGCCGTAGTCGAGCCGGCGCAGGCTGGACAGGTCGGTGCGGCCGACGGCCGGGTGGTCGAGCAGCTGGTAGATCAGCGGGGGCAGCGTCCAGAGGTCGGTGATGCGCTCGCGCTCGATCGCGGCGAGGACCTCGCCGGGTTCGAAGCCGCGCTGGAGGACGACGGATCCGCCGCGCTGGAGCGCCACGTCGGCGAGCACGCCCGACAGGTGGGCGAGCGAGGTGGCGGCGAGCAGTCGGGGCGGCTCCTCGTCGTCGGTGCCCGCGAAGTCGACGTGGAACATGTCGTGGTAGGGGCCGTGGAGGCTGAGGATGCCCTTGGGGATGCCGGTGGTGCCGCCGGTGTGGCGGATGCCGATGTCGTCGCCGGGGCCGAGGGGGACGGCGGGGTCGGTGGCCGGGCGGGTGGCGCTGGCGGCGATGGCGTCCTCCCCGATCCCCGTGCCGTCGGGGCCGAGGGTGAGGACCGTCGGGACGTCGATCAGCGGCAGCAACTCGGGGGCGCCCGCGTACCGTTCGGCGTCGACGAGGAGTGCGGTGGTGTCCACGCTGGCCACGATCTCGGCCAGCACGGGGGCGCTCATGCCGTCGTACAGGTTGACCACCCGGGCCCCGGCCAGGCCGGCCGCGTAGCGGGCGGCGAGGGCCTCGGGGGTGTTGCCGGTGAGCAGGGTGACGGTGCTGCCGCGGCCGACGCCGCGGGCCAGGAGCTCGTGGGCGAGGCGGTAGGCGGTGGCGGCGAAGTCGCCGGCGGTGATCTCGGCGCCGTCGGCGGAGGTGATGGCCCGCCGTTCGGGGTGCGAGGTGAGGGACCGGAGGATCAGAGCGGGTCCGCTGACGAATTCCTGGTCACTCATGGCCACTTCTTCCTTGTAGTTTGCAACCATGTCGTCAGGCTAACTCCACCCCCCACTCCGTGCCGGCGAGATTTGGCCATGTCCGGTCAGGAGAATGTCGGTGGACGAAGGACCGGCTCGGTGGCAGCCCCCCAGTGCTCGTCGGGCGCGGCCGCGATGACGTACCCGGGCCGGCCGGGGAGTGCGGGGGTTGCCGTCGAAGCGATCCGAGTTGGCCGGGAAATGGGCGAGTTGGGACCACGGGGCGGCGATGGAGCCGGTCCGTTGCTCGGGCGGGGGGCGGCCGGGGGCGGCCGGGGTCAAGATCCACCGGGTCAAGGTCCGTCGGGTCACGGGTGTGTCCCAGCGGGGGGTGGCCGGGTGCGGGGGTGCGGGGGCGGTGGGAACCGCTGTCCCGGCTGGGCGGGGGCCCGCTCCGGCGCTTCGTGGTCGGCGGGCCGTGTAACAGCACTGTCCTGACGGATGGTCGGACGGAACGGTTCATCGGCCCGGGCGGTCCTGCTCACCAGAACCGCCGCTCGTACCGATCCGTGCCGAGCAGCCGCCACCGCCACCCGATATCGAGGAAGTCACGATGCGCGTTCACAAGGCCACCTTCGCCGCCGCCCTGGTCGTTGCCGCCGGTCTGTCGCTCACGGCCTGCGGCCCCAACGACGACACCGGCACCGACCAGGCCAAGCCGACGGCCGCGGCGCCCGTCACCGCCGCGCCCACCAAGGCCACCACGGGCGGCTCCGCAGGGTCCGCCGGAAGCGCCGGAACCGGTGGGACCGCCGGGACCGGCGGGACGGCCCCGAGCGGGAAGGCCACGGCCGGCGGGACGGGCGCCACCGACGGCGGCAAGGCGGGCGGCAAGTGCCGGACCGACGACCTGACGATCACGGCGGTGGACCGCACCATCGACGGCGACGCCGACCGCACCGTCGTGGTCGAGTTGAAGAACCACAGCGGCCACGACTGCTCGCTCGCCGGGTACGCGGGCGTCGACCTCAAGACCAACGCCGGTTCGCTGTCCGCCCAGCGTTCCGGCGAGCCGGTCGTCGCGGGCGTCGTCAAGAACGGCAAGTCGACGTTCTTCGGCATCAGCTACCCGAACAACACCTCGGGCGGCTCCGGCGTCAAGATCACCGGCCTGGTGGTGACCCCGCCGGACGAGACCCACTCGGTCACCCTGCCCTGGCCGGGCGCGGGCTCGCTGCCCGTCACGGACGGGTCCGGCTCCCCGGTGAAGATCGGCCCGATGGGCAGCGCCGGCCAGGGCGGCCAGTGACCCCGCGCCCGTTCGCAGGGTTGAGCCGCGGGGTCGGGCCGCCGCGTCGGGCCGATCCGGGGCTCACCGGTCCGCGATGAGCGTGCCCGCGACGCCCCAGCTTTCCGGCTGGTACTCGTTGACGAAGACGAACACGCTCTCGGCGGGGACCTCCAGGGTCTCCACGAACGCCTGGGTGACCTTCTCGACCAGCTCGCGCTTCTGCTCGACGCTGCGCGGGCCCTGCTGGATGGTGACGATCGGCATCTTCGGCTCCTGACCGGGTGTCCTGCCCGGCTGTTCCGCCGGGCTCTTCCGCCGGGTTCTCCGGCTGGGAACAGTCCACCCGACCGGTGCCGTCCGCACCCAGACCCGAATCGCTCTCGCAGCGATCACGAATCCTGATCGTTCCAGGTCGGGGGTGTTCTGCGGCAGGTCTCCAGGAGCAGTCGGGGCACCGGGGCGGAGCGCCGCACGGCGATCGAGGTGGGCAGTGCCAGCGGGGTGCGGCAGGGGCGGAAGGCGACCCGGTGGGTGTTCACCATCCGGGCGTTGGCCGCGTACACCACCGTCCACATCGGGGTGCCGGTGCCGATCGAGGCCAGGGTGTCCTGGAGGGCGCCGTGCGCCGGGCCGAGGACGGGCCGGAAGCCGGCCCGGGCGCAGGCCCCCGTCACCAGGTCGACCAGTGCCGGGTGGTTGGCCCGCTCGGTGAGCCGCAGCGGCAGCCCGGCGAGGTCCGCGAGGTCCACCTCGGCCGCGTCGGCGAGCGGGTGCCGGGCGGGCAGCGCGAGCACCAACTCGTCCTGCCAGACGGGCAGGAAGCGCAGGTCCGGGCTGTGCTCGGCGATCGCCCCGCGGACGAAGGCGGCGTCCAGCCGGCCGTCGGACAGCCGGGCCAGCCGCTCCCGCACCGGGGCGGAGTGCAGTTCCACCCGCACTCCGGGGGCCTTCTGCTGGTAGGTCTCCAGGATCAGGTCGAGCCGCTCGGCGAGCCCGGTGACGGTGCCGAGCCGCAGCACGGCGGGCGCGGCCAGGTCGGCGGCGAGCGCCCGGGCGGCGTCCTCGGCGGCCAGCACGTTCCGGGCGGCGGGCAGGAACCGCTCCCCGGCCGGGGTCAGCCGTACGTACCGGGGCGAACGGTCGAACAGCTCGACCCGCAACTCCCGCTCCAGCCGCCGCACCTGCTGGCTCACCGCCGGCTGCCCGAGCAGCAGGCGCTCGGCCGCCCGCCCGAAGTGCAGCTCCTCGGCGACGGCGACGAAGCAGCGCAGCTGCCGTAGCTCCATGCGGTCCCCCTGGTGGATCGGTCGTCGACCCATCGTCCCAGGCCGGGGTGTCACCAGGGAGGGGGCGCTGCCGGGGGGAGCGGATGGTGCTGCACGGGAAGTCGGCAGGGCCGACTTCCCGTGCGGGCTCTCCGGCCGCCGGTGGCGGTGGCGGTAGCGGTAGTGGCGGCTGGAACACTGGGGGCCATGACCACGGGCATCGTCGTGCAGTACACCGGGCTCCTGCGGAACAGCGACCACGATCTCTGGGTCCGGCTGCGGGAGTTGCTGCGCGGCCAGGGGCTCGATCCCGAGGGGACGGTCGTCGTGGACCTCCTCCAGGAGAGCCTCGGCTCCGAGGAGGGGCAGGTCATCTCCGCCGAGGGCCGGGTCTACCGGTTCAGCCTCACCTTCGACCCGGAGCGCGAGGACGGTGTCCGCGACGCCCGGCTGGGCAGATGGCGGGACGTCACGGACTCCTGGCGGGACGGAGCGCTGGCGCGGCGGACGGAGTTCGCCTTCGCCTGGAAGTCCCGGGTCGAGGCCTGAGCGGGTGCACTCCGCCACACTCCGCCGTGCACGGGAAGTCGGCCGGGCCGACTTCCCGTTCAGGCGCGGCGGCGTCGCCGGTAGTAGGCGAGGGTGACGGCCGCGAGCAGTGGGCCCCAGAGCAACAGGGGTGCGTAGCAGGCGTCCATCAGGAAGAGGGCCGGCCCGGTCGGGGCTCCCGGGGCCCCGCCGAAGCCGCCCGCCCGGGGGATCGTCAGCAGCATCACGACGGCCGCGCCGAGCAGCGCCGGAACGACCGCCGCCAGCGGCGCGACCCGCTTCCCCCCGATCAGCGGGAGCCGGCGCGGCACCACCTCGCCCCAGGGCCGCACCAGCCCGAGCGTGAGGAGGGTGAGCCCTTCGGTGGCCAGGCTCATCGCGATGCACACGGCGCTGAACCGGCCGGGGACTTCCAGGCCCGAGGTGTCGAACCCCACCGGGACGCCGACCCCCATCGCGATCCGCCAGATCCCGGACGGTACGGCCGTGAGCGCCGCGAGGTGCGCGGCCCGTACCGCCCAGCGGGCGGGCGGTCGGTACGTCGGGGCGGCGGTGGCCATCGGGTTCCGGTCGGTGTCCATGGCCCCCATGCTGGCGCGCGGCCCGCTGCGCCCGGATCGTGCGCGAGGCCCAACTCGCCTCCCCCGCGCGGGGGATGGGGGACGACGGTCGGCGCCGAACCCCCGCCACCGGGCCGTACCGCGCTGACGTGCATACTTGCCGGACGATCAGGAGGACGTGGAGGTGATGACGCGATGAAGCTGGCAGAGGCGCTCGCGCAGCGCGCGGCCGCGGTGCGGCAGGTGGAGCAGCTGCGGGCGCGCGTCGTCGGCAGTGCCCGCTACCAGGAGGGCGAGGAGCCGGCCGAGAGTGCGGCGGAGGTCCTGGCCCAGGCCGAAACGGCGCTGGACGAGCTGGAGCGGCTGATCCGCCAGATCAACCGGACCAACTCCACCGCGCGGATCGAGGGCGGCGGCACCCTCACCGACGCCCTCGCCCGCCGGGACGTCCTGCGGCTGCGCCACTCGGTGATCACCGCGGCCGCCGACGCCGCCTCCGGGCGCGACCAGCGGGGAGCCGTACGGCAGTTGCGGTCCGAGCTCCGGATCCTCTCCGCCCTGCCGGTCGCGGAGCTCCGTGCCCGGACGGACGCGCTGGCCAAGGAGATCCGCGAGGTGGACACCCTGATCCAGCGCACCAACTGGGAGATCGACCTGATCGAGGACTGACCTCCCGGTCCCATGAGCAGGGTGTGGGGCAGCAGGTAGTCGTCACGGAGGCGTGCACACACCGCGGGCCGGCGGTTCATCCGGTCCATGGCGCGTGAAGAGCAACGCAAGGGGTTCGATTCCCCACCCAACAGTGCAGCTCAGCACCGCGTACAGGTGACGGGGCACAGCGCACAGCTCACCACCACGTGCAGATCCGGACGACGAGGGCGGGAACGGGGCGCCCCACACCCCCCCCAGCGAGGGCCGTGCGACCGAGCACGGCCCTCGCTGCGTGAGGCCGGTGGGTTTCTGGCCGGTGATCACCTGGATCGGCACTCCGGCAGGCGTGGTGAGTCCGCTCGGCGCGGTGGAGGCGGCAGACTCCTGACGGCGTCCGAGGCCCGGCGTCCGGCGTCCGGTGTCCGGTGTCCGGCGTCCGAGCGGATCCGCCGGGCCCGCAGCGGGCAGGGGCCGCCGGGGCGCAACGACGAGAGGAGCGGCCATGGACGGGAACAGCCAGGACCAGGGACGGCTGGGCGGGCGGATCTGCGTCATCGCAGGCGCGGGCGGGGCCATCGCGGGTGCCGTGGCGGCCCGGTTCACCGCCGAGGGCGGGCGCGTCATCGGAATCGACCGGCAGCCGGTGGAGACCGGCTTCCCGGTCGTCACGGCGGACCTGCGGATCGAGGCCGAGACGCGACTCGCGTTCGAGCGCATCCACGCGGAGTACGGCGGGGTCGACGTGCTCCACGTCAACGCCGGGCCCATGGACCGTGAGGACCACGGCCTGCTGGAGACGCCCCCCGAGGTCTGGGAACGGGCCTTCCGGGCCGTCCTCGCCCCCGCGGTGCTCAGCTGCCGCTACGGGGTGCCGGTGATGAACCCCGGCGGATCGATCGTGCTGACCGGCTCCTTCCTCGCCGGCATGGGCGCGGCGACCGCCCAGACGGCCTTCTCCGCGGCCAAGGCCGCGGTGACCCAGCTCGGGCGCGACCTGGGCACCCACCTGGCACGGCGCGGCATCCGGGTGAACACCCTGGCGCTGGGCCCGGTCGACGCCCCGGAGATCAGGGCCGTCTTCGAGCGGATGGGCGAGGAGGAGACCCGGCGGCGCTTCGCCCACATCCCGATGGGCCGGTTCGCCACCCTCGACGAGGTCGCGGCCGCGGCCGCCTACCTCGCCGGCCCGGACTCGGGCTACCTGACGGCCTCCGAACTCCCCGTCTACGGCGGCATCCGCGCCGCGTACACCCTCCCGGACCACTGAACCGGCGCGGGGCGAACACTGCACGGCATGGAACGCGAAGACCTGATCACCGTCCTCGAACGGAACGGGACCGACGGCGCCCGCCGGGCCGCATTGGCCCTGCGGGCCGGGGCGGCCTTCCAGGTGTGGGCCGACGCGACGGCACCGGCCAGTCGGCTGTTCGCCATCTGGGAATGGCGGGCGCAGTGGATGGCGGAGGACGGGGTCGCCACCGTCAAGGACTTCGAGCAGGGACTGTCGGTCCTTCGCCGGGCAGGGGCCACCCCGGTCGCCCTGGCGAAGGTGGAGATGACCGGTGACAGCCACCTCGTCTTCCTGGCCGCCGACCTGAGCGCGTGCGTCGCCGTGCTGTAGCCGCGCCCGCATGGGAAGTCGGACGGGCCGACTTCCGGTGCGGGGGAGGGCTGGGGAGTGAGGTACGGGACTGGGGAGGGCGGCGGCGCCAGGAACTCGCGGACTGGCTGTCGGGTATCCCTGTTCTCCCGGCGATGAGGCGGTGGCGGCAACGTGGGGCCGGTTGTCCGCAGCCGGTCTCAAGGCAGGCTTGCCGCGCCCCGTCAATGGCATGTGGATTGCGGCCTGCTGCCTGACCCATGATCTTCCGCTTGCCACCTTGAACTTGAAGGACTACGCGTACTTCAGGGAAGAGCATGGCCTTCGCATCCTCGGTGAGGAGCAGGTCGCTCTCGTCGCTTCTGGGTGGTCAGAGGCACCCCTCCAGATGGTCTATAGTTAACCCATCACCCAGATGCGCGGGTGGCGGAATAGGCAGACGCGCTGGATTCAGGTTCCAGTGCCCGAAAGGGCGTGGGGGTTCAACTCCCCCCTCGCGCACAGCGAATGGCCGGTCGATCTTCGGATCGACCGGCCTTTTTGCTTTACGGCACCAGGCGGTCCAGGAGGGCGTCCAGGCCGGTGGTGAACTCCGTTTCCGCGTCGTGGTCGATCAGCAGCGGGGCGAGGGTGCGCAGCAGTGGGTACTCGGCGGCCGGGAGGCGGTGCAGGCCGAGGCGGAGCAGGGGCTCGGGGTCGTCGGGGTTGTCGATCACCTGCCGCTTGTCCACCAGCAGGAAGCCGATCGCCCAGCCGACCACGGCCCGGTAGAGGCGCAGGGTGCCCCGGTCGTCGAGGCCGGCGCCGCTCAACACGGTCAGGACGAGTTCGTTGAGCTGGAGCATCGAGGCCGGCCGGCGGGCCAGGGGGACGCTGAGCGGGCGGGTGGCGACCAGGGGGAACACCTCCGGGTGGGCGTCGGCGACCTGGTGGAAGGCCTTGCCGACGTGGTGCAGCCGGGTCCGCCAGTCGCCCGTGTCCGCCCCGTCGCCCACCCGCTCGTTCACCTCGGCGTAGAAGGCCTCCACCATGCCGTCGAGGAGCGCCTGCTTGCCGTCGGCGTAGCGGTAGAGCGCCATCGGCTCCACGCCCAGGTCGACGGCGAGGCCGCGCATGGTGAGCGCCGTGAGGCCCTCGCGGTCGACCAGGGCGACCGCCGCGCGCAGCACCCGTGGCCTGCTCAGCCGGCCCCGGCCGGACGGCTTCGGCTCGGGGGTCGAGTCGGGGGTCGAGTCGGTTCCCACCAGGGCCTCCCGGACTGTCCTCGGGGCTCAGGTCTTGACGTCCGACGCTGCGCGGCAGAGGCTGTAAGTATACAAGCGACATTTACGGCAGATGCGTAGTACCTACGTATACACCACGGAATCGGACATCGGGAGGAGCCATGTCCATCATCAAGATCGAAGTGACCAACGAGAGCACCGTGCTCACCGACCACGAGGTGAGCGCCGTCGTCCCCGCACTCCAGACCCAGGTCCACCGGGACTTCGCGCCGGTGTGGGGGATCGACGCGGACGTGTCCTTCGTCGCGTCGAACGCACTCTCCGACACCGCCTGGTGGATGGTCGTCCTGGACAACTCCGACCAGGCCGGCGCCCTCGGATACCACGACCTGACCGCGAACTTCCTGCCGATCGGCAAGGTCTTCGCCGCCACCGACAAGCAGTACGGCGAGAACTGGACCGTGACGATCAGCCACGAGCTGCTGGAGATCATCGGCGACCCGGACATCGACCAGGTGGTCTTCGACCAACCGACCGCCAACAAGGGGACGTTGTACGCCATGGAGGTGTGCGACGCCTGCCAGGACGAGAACTTCGCGTACGACATCGCCGGGGTCAAGGTCAGCGACTTCGTCCACCCGGCGTGGTTCCAGTCCGCCCGCCCCGCGAACGGCACCCAGTTCGACCACGGCAATGCCATCAAGCAGCCGCTCGAACTCCTCCCCGGCGGCTACATCGGGATCTTCGACGTCTCGGCCGGCACCGGATGGACCCAGAAGACCGCCTCCCTCACCGTCGCGTACCACAGCCGGGCGCACGTCGGCAGCCGTCGTGAACGGCGCCGGATCCCGCGCGACCAGTGGCTGCCGAGCAAACGGAGGGGCTGATGTCCGGCGGCGACGGCCTCCAGGCGGTCGAACACCTCGTGGTGCTGATGCTGGAGAACCGCTCCTTCGACCACATGCTCGGGTTCCTGTACACGGACGAGGGCAACGTCTCTCCCGCCGGCCAGCCGTACGAGGGCCTCACCGGCCAGGAGACCAACCCGGACCAGAACGGCAAGCTCGTCACGGTCCGCCGCATCCAGTCGACGGACCCCCACCCCTACTTCATGCCGGGCGCCAACCCCGGTGAGGGGTACGGCCCGACCAACGCCCAGCTGTTCGGCACGACCGACCCGCCGACGCCGCCGGTGGCCGGGATGCAGGGGTTCGTGACGGACTTCGCGCGCGTGCTGGACCTGCCTCCCCAGCCGAACCACACCGTCCTTCCCGGCACCGTCCCGGCCGACATCATGAGCTGCCACACCCCGGACACCCTGCCGGTGCTCTCCGCACTGGCCCGCGGCTACGCGGTGTGCGACCACTGGTACAGCTCCGTGCCCACCGAGACCCTGCCGAACCGGGCGTTCTCCTGCGCGGCGACCAGCCAGGGGCACCTGGACGACCACACCCACAACTTCACCTGTCCCAGCATCTTCGGCCGGCTCACCAGCGCGGATGTGTCCTGGCGGGCCTACGGCTACCACGCCGCGCCGATGGTCTCCGGGAACTTCCCCGACATCCACGGCGCCTCCGCCGACCACTTCGGCGTCTTCACCGCCTTCCAGGCGGCGGCCGCGGCCGGCACCCTGCCCGCCTTCACCTTCCTCGAACCCAGTTGGGGAGCCACCGGGAACAGCGAACACCCCGTCCTCGACGTCGCGTTGGGCGAGCAGCTGATCCGGGACGTCTACCGGGCCCTGCGCGGCGGGCCGGCCTGGGGGCAGACCCTGCTCGTCATCACCTACGACGAACACGGCGGCTGCTACGACCACGTCCCGCCCCCCACCACCGCCACCCCGCCCGGCGACGGCACCACCGGCGAACTCGGCTTCGACTTCGAGCGGTTCGGCGTCCGCGTGCCGACCGTGCTCGTCTCCCCGCTGATCGCCCCCGGCACCGTCTTCCGGTCACCCGACGCCGCGGCGCAGCTGGACCACACCAGCGTCCTGCGCACCGTCGAGCGGCGCTGGTCGCTGCCCGCTCTCACCGCCCGCGACGCCGCGGCCGCCGACATCGGGGCCGTGCTCACCCTCGCCGCGCCGCGCACCGACGACGTCCTCGCGGGGGTCACCGCACCCACTGCGGCCGCCGTCAACCCCGCCGCCGGGGAGGTCACCCACCTCCAGCAGGTCTACGCCGACCTCGTCGCCCGCCGGCTCATCCCGCCCGGCGCGGTCGCCGCGGCCGCCGGCCCGCCACCCGGCGGCTGAGCTCCACAGCTACGGCGAACGGCCGAGCTGAACGGCAACGGCAAACGGCCGGTCGGTCCGAGGACCGACCGGCCGTGTCACTGCGCCCTGCTTCGATGGCCCGAGGAACACGACACCGGCACCACCCCTCCGAGGAGAACCACATGGGCACCTGGGGCAGCGGCAACTTCGAGAGCGACACGGCCCTCGACCACCTGTCGAGCGTCGTCGACGGGCTCGTCACCGAGATCGCCGAGGCACTGGACGGCGATCCCGTCGAGATCGAGCCCGACGAGTACTGGGGCGTCGCCGTGCCGTGCAACCTGGAGCTGCTGCACACCCTCGCCGTGGCCGGCTACGCCTCCGAGGGCATGCCGGAGGCCGGGGTGGTCGAGGACTGGAAGCGGACGTTCCTGGCCGTCTGGGAACGGACCGTCGACGGCCTGGAGCCCTCCCCGGAGTTCAAGGAGGAACGGCGGACGGTGCTGAACCGCACCTTCGACCAGCTGGCCGACGTCATCGCCCGGCGTGCGACGGACGACCGGTGAGCGGCCGGGGCCGGGGCCGGGACTGTCGGGGCGGGGTGGCACACTCCCCGCCATGAAGATGATCGAAGCGATCGAAACCGTCCTGAAGGCGAACAACTCGGAGGACGAGCCCGGCTTCCTGGGCGAGTTCACGCTGGCCGGGCGGCTGGCGAGCCGCGGGGAGATCGCGGTCTGCGGTCTCGACGGCGGGGACCACTACACGTTCAGCGACATTGCCGACGGGCTGCACGAGGTGTACCTCGCGTACGACTGGAACGACGAGCGGGGCGCCACCGTCTCCGCGGTCGCGCTGGTCGCCGCCGGTACCGGCCCCGAGGCGCTGGTCGACGCGGACTGGGAGGAGGCGTCCGACGACGTCAACGAGCTGAGCGAGAGTGCGTCGGCGATCTGCTCCACCACCCCGGACAACCTGGTGATCGGCGGGGCCCTGCGCCGGTCCGCCGGGTTCGCCGAGGCGGCGGACCCGGCGGACCACGCCACCGCCGCGTTCGAGGCCCAGCAGGAGGCCGGCTCCCGGACCCCGCTGCTGGACGTCCTCGTCGACCCGGCGAGCGGCGCGAACGCCTTGGTCTTCCCCACCTGCGACTTCACCGCGAACAGCATCCTGGTCGGCCGGGACGCGAGTGGTGCGGGCGTCGGGATCTTCTGGTCCAACTTCGACGGGTGATCCGCGACGGGCTGTCGCTGTGACGGCGGGCGTGGCTTCGGCTGCGGCCGCGCGAGGAGGGCGGGCGGCGGATCAGCGGCAGAGGGCCGTGTCCACGACCTGCTCCAGGCGGCGGGTGACGGCGCCGTCCGCCGGGATCTGCGTCACGGCGATGTTGGCCGCCCGGCCGTCGTCGGTGGCCCCGCCCCGGGTCTCGAAACCCGGGATGTCCCCGCCGTGGCCCCAGTAGACGCCGCCGCAGGACAGCGGGCGGCTGATCAGCCCCAGCCCGTAGCCGGCGCCGCTGTCCGCGATCGGGACGGTCGTGCGCATCTCGGCGAGCTGGGCCGCCGGGAGCAGGCGTCCGCCGAGCAGCGCGGTGAAGAACTGGTCGAGGTCGGCGTTGGTGGAGATCATCTGGCCCGCCGCCCAGCCCGCCGAGGGGTCCAGCTCGGTGGTGTCGATCAGCGGGCCGCCCGGCTTCTCCTGGCGGTAGCCCTGCGGGTGGGCCTCCCGGATGCTCCGGTCGCCGGTGCCGGGGAAGGAGGTGTGGCGCAGCCCGATCCGCTGGACGATCCGCCGGTCGATCTCCTCGGCGAGCGGGCGGCCGGTCACCTTCTGGACGAGCAGGCCGGCCAGCACGTAGTTGGTGCTGCTGTACTCGAACTTCTCGCCGGGCGCGGAGCCGGCCTTGTGCCGGAAGGCCATGTCCAGCAGCTCGCGCGGCTCGAAGTACCGCTGCTGGAGGGTGGCTTCGTCGATGTCGCCCTCGTAGTCGGGCAGGCCGCTGGTGTGCTGGAGGAGCTGGCGCACGGTGATGCGGTGCCCGTCGATGCCGGCCCCGCGGACGAGGCCCGGCAGGTAGGTCTCGATCGGTTCGTCGAGGCGGACCTTCCCCTCGCCGACCAGTTGCAGCGCCACGACGGCGGTGAAGGTCTTGGTGTTGCTGCCGATCCGCACCTGGCTGTCCTTGGGCACCTTCGCGCCGGTGGCCAGGTCGCCGACGCCCGCCGTGTAGGCCTGGGTGCGGCCCTTGCGGTCCTTGACGGTCGCCAGTGCGGCGGGCAGCTCGTCCTGCCGCACCAGCGCGTCCAGGCCCTGCTGGACGGTGTCGGGCTTGGCGGCGGCGGATGCGGCGGCGGCGGACGCGGCGGTCGGTGTCAGGACACCCGCCGCCAGGACGCCGGCCGCCATCGCCACGGCCACCGAGGCCGCCACGGCGCTGCGCCGCCGGGGGGTGCGAAGCCTCTGCCAAGTCTGCTCACGCATACGTCAACTCCTGTGAATCGTAGGGAAACCGAAGGGAATTCGTCGGGAACACGGGCGCTGGGGGCGGTCGACCGCCGGTCAGCCCCGGTGGAACTGCTGCTGGACGCACTCCCGGTACTGCCGGAAGCTGTCGGGCCGGTAGCACGGCTGCGTCCGGTCGGCGTACCAGGCCAGCAGGACGGCGGCCAGGACGGACCCCGCGATCGCGAGGAGCGACAGCACCACGCCCGCGTTGGCCATGCCCCGGCCGGTACCCGTCCGCCGGGCCGTCCGCAGGGCGACGGCGCCCAGCACCAGGCCGAGGACGCCGAACAGGCCGCCGACGACGACGATCGAGGTGACCGCGCCGAGGACCCCCAGCGTCAGCGCGGCCACGGCCGGGCCGTTGCGGCGGGCCGGGGGCCGTACGCCGTGGTGCGGGCCGGGGCCGGGGCCGGGGCCGGGGTCGTGGTGCGGGCCGGGGGTGGGGCCCTGCCCGGGGGCGGGGTCGTGCCCGGGGGCCTGGCGGTCCAGGGTGCGGACGTCCGTCCGGGGCTCGTCTTCTCGGGTGTGCAACGGCCGTCCTCTCGTCAACTGGCAGGACACGATCCTGACTTCCGGAGCCCCGGGCGCACATCGCGGAAAAGCGGGAAAAGGCCCTCCCTCGATCGGGGGAGGTGGCCGCTGACCTGGCCGGACATACTGGCAGGCATGATCAGGGGAATCCGGCCGCTGCTGCGCGGCTCCACGTACACGGGCGCGCTGTTCGCCTACTGCGGCGCGCTGGGGAGCCTCGCGCTGCTGCCGGTCGTGATGGTGCCGGCCCTGGCGTGGCGGTCCGCTCCGTACGGGGTGCAGGTCGTGCTGACCCTGCTGGTCTGGGCGGTGCTGATCGGCGTGGTCGGGCTGGCCCGCACCACGCGCCGGGTGCTGGTCGCGTCCGCCCGCCGACTGCTGGGGGTGGCGCTGCCGGATCTCGGTGCTGCCGGAGCGTCGGGAACGGCCGGGGCGGCCGTCGCCGACCGCTGGCGGACGCCGCTGTGGCTGCTGCTGCACGTGGCCCTCGGGTGGACGGGGGCGCTGGCCAGCGGCCTGCTGCTGCTCGCCGGCCTGTCGCTGCCGGGAGGCTGGCTCGACGGCCGGGCACAACTGAGCCTGTTCGGCCGGTCGGTGTCGGTGGCCGATGGCGGGTGGAGCTGGGCGGTGGCTGTCGTGTGCGTGCTGCTCGCGGTGGCCGGGTGCGCGGCGGTGGCGGCGGCCCTGCGGTGGCTGGCGCCGCGCCTGCTGGGGCCGTCGGCCGCCGAGCGGCTCGCGCAGGCCGCCGAACGGGAGCGCCGGCTCGCCGAACGCAACCGGCTGGCCCACGAGTTGCACGACTCGATCGGGCACACCCTGACGGCGGCCACCATCCAGGCCGCCGTCGCGGGCGAGGTGCTCGACGCCGACCCGGTGACGGCCCGGGCCGCCATGCGCAGCATCGAGGAGTCGACCCGGGCCGCGCTGGAGGACCTGGACTACGTGCTGGGCGTGCTGCGCGAGGAGGAGGCGGGCACCGCGCCCACCCGGACCCTGGCCGACCTGCCCGAACTCCTGGACCGGCTGCGGCACGCGGGCGCCGTGGCGGAGCCGGAGTTGTCCGGCGACCTGGCGCAGGTGCCGGGGACGATCTCCCGGGCGGCGTACCGGATCCTCCAGGAGGGGCTGACGAACGCGCTCCGGCACGGGGCGGGCGGCCCGATCACCGTCCGGGTGGCGGCGGGGCCGGACGCGCTGGAGCTGCGGGTGGTCAACCAGGTGGGGGCGGTCGCGGGGGCCGGGGTGGGCGGTTTCCCGACGTCCGGGCACGGCCTGCCCGGGCTGGCCGAACGGGTGCGGCTGCTGCACGGCGAGTTCGAGGCCGGACCGGTCGGGGGCGGGCCGGCCGGGGACGGGTCGGTCGGGGGCGGGCCGGCCGGGGACGGGTCGGTTGGGGACGGGCCGGCCGGCGATGCGCGCTGGCGCCTCGCCGTCCGACTGCCGGTCCGGGCGGCGGTGTGAGCACCGCGCCCGAGGCTCCCGTCACGCTGCTGATCGCGGACGACGACGCCATCACCCGCAGCGGCCTGCGCACCCTGCTCGGCGTCCAGCCCGGGATCGAGGTGGTCGGCGAGGCCGCCGACGGGGTGGAGGCGGTCGAGCAGGCGCTGCGGCTGCGGCCCGACGTCGTCCTGATGGACGTGCGGATGCCGCGCCGCAACGGGATCGAGGCCACCCGGCAGCTGCTGGCGGAGTCCACCGAGCCGCCGAAGGTCGTGGTGATCACCACCTTCGAGAACGACGGCTACGTCACCGCCGCGCTCAGCGCCGGGGCCAGCGGCTTCGTGCTCAAACGCCTCCCCGTCCGGCAGATCGCCGAAGCGGTACGGGTGGTGGCGGCGGGCGAGGCGGTCCTCTTCCCGGCGGCGCTGCGCCGGATGGTCGCCGCCCGGCCGCTGGACTCCGCCGAGGCCCTGCCGCAGGCGGCGCTGACCGGGCGGGAGGAGGAGGTGCTGCGGCTGATGGCCACCGGGCTGTCCAACC
The DNA here is from genome assembly GCF_042786665.1 of Kitasatospora sp. NPDC059146. Lineage (NCBI taxonomy): Bacteria > Bacillati > Actinomycetota > Actinomycetes > Kitasatosporales > Streptomycetaceae > Kitasatospora > Kitasatospora sp. NPDC059146. The sequence continues at coordinate 15,469 of NZ_JBHZCY010000053.1, forward strand.
CGGAGATCGCCGAGACGCTGACGGTCAGCCTGGAGACCGTCAAGACCCACGTCGGCAACGTGCTCACCAAGCTCGGCGCCCAGAACCGCACCCACGCGGTGGTGATCGCGTACGAGTCCGGACTGGTGGTGCCGGGCTTCACCGGTTGAGCCTGCCTCACCTGCCGCTCCCGGCCCCTACTAGGCTGGGCCGGTCGGTCGGCTGGACGGCCGACCGGCTGGACGGCCGGACGCGCCTGGGGGAGGAAACGGCACGTGACCTTGTCGGAACACGATCCGCGGGAGATCGGCGGGTACCTCCTGGAGGGCAGGCTCGGCGCGGGCGGGATGGGCGTCGTCTACCGCGCCCGATCGGTGTCCGGGCGGCAGGTGGCGGTGAAGGTGATCCGGCCCGAGCTGGCCGCGGACGCCGAGTTCCGGGCCCGGTTCCGGCAGGAGGTCACGGCCGCGCGCAAGGTCAGCGGGGCGTTCACCGCGCCCGTCCTCGACGCCGACCCCGACGCCCCGGCGCCCTGGCTGGCGACGCTCTTCGTCCCCGGCCCCTCCCTGGGCGAACGGGTCTCCGGCCAGGGCCCGTTGACCCCGCCCGAGGTGCGCAGGCTGGCCGCCGGACTCGCCGAGGCGCTCCAGGAGATCCACCGCGTCGGACTGATCCACCGCGACCTCAAGCCCGGCAACGTGCTGCTCGCCGAGGACGGGCCGCGCGTCATCGACTTCGGCATCGCGCGCAGCGCCGGCGAGACCCAGCTGACCAGCACCGGCGTCGCCGTCGGCACCCCGCCGTTCATGGCCCCCGAACAGTTCCGCAACGGCACGGCGACCACGGCCACCGACGTGTTCGCCCTCGGCTCCGTGCTGGCCTTCGCCGCCACCGGGCGCGGCCCCTTCGGCGCGGACTCCTCGCACGCCGTGGGCTTCCGGGTCGTCTACGAGGAGCCGGACCTGGCCGGGCTGGCGCCCGAGCTGTACCCGCTGATCATCGGGTGCCTGGCCAAGGAGGCGGAGCAACGGCCCACGGTGGAGGGGCTGTTGAGGATGACGGGGGAGGGGGCGAGGGAACGGACGGTCCAGCTGCGGACGGGGCCGGTGGCGCCTGCTCCGGCCTCGGCTCCTGCTCCTGCTCCTGCGACCGTTCCGGCTCCGGTCGTTCCGACGCCCACGGCCCCCAACCCGGTCGCCCCGGCGTGGGGCGGGGCCCCCCCCCCCCCCCCCCGCCCCCCCCCCCCCCCCCCCCCCCCCCCCCCCCCCCCCCCCCCCCCCCCCCCCCCCACG
>NZ_JBHZCY010000053.1:16746-57398 GCF_042786665.1 Kitasatospora sp. NPDC059146
TCACGTCCTCGTGCTAGCTTTGCGGCGCGGGTGTTACCGAGGCCACCCCCCCCAACCCGGTGCGCCCGGGCGGGGGCGCCGCCACGGGCGCCCCCGACCGTACCGCCGTACCTGCCGACCGCCCCCTCCGCCGCTCTCTCCGTCGCTCCCTCCACCACCCCCGCCGGTCGACCCCGACCGCGCAAGGCCCTGCTGATCGGCGCCGCCGTGGCCGCCGCCGTCATCGCCGCGGCGGGCACGCTCGGCTACCTCACCTGGCACTCCGGTGCGCCGGAAACCGGGCAGGCCGGGCAGGCCGGGCAGAGCGGTCAGACCGGCCCGTCCGCCGTCGCCTCCGGGGTCAGCTGCGCCCCGGCCGGGCAGGCCACGATCGGCGTGGACGGGATGGAGGGCGCCCTCGTCGAGCGGTGGACGGCGGATTTCGGCAAGGCCTGCCCGGGCAACCGGCTCACCTACAAGGGCCCTGCGGTCCCCAGCGCCGACGACCCGTTCAAGACCGCCAACGCGACCCTCCTCGCCGACGGCGGGCTCGACGCCGCCGGATTCGACACCACGCTGACCGACCAGCAGGCGGTCACCTACGGCAAGCACTGCGCCACCGGCCAGGTGTCCCAGCTCCCGGTCACGGTGGCCCCCGTCGCGGTCGTCTTCAACGTGCCCGGGGTCGTCGACCTGGTGCTCGACGCCCCGACGCTCGCCAAGATCTTCCGGAAGCAGATCCAGTCCTGGAACGACCCGGCGATCAGGGCGCTCAACCCGGCCACGGTGCTGCCCGGTTCGCCGATCGACGTCCGGGTCCCGGCCGGGCTGTCCTGGTCCGCCTACGTGTTCTCGCAGTACCTCGGCAAGGCCGCGCCCGCCGACTGGCCGTACGAGGTGGGCGCGGTCTGGGACTCCGAGGCGAAGGCCCGGCCGGGGGCGACCGAGGCGAGCATCCCCGGCGCCGTCGCCGGTGCCCAGGGGTCGATCGGCTTCGTCCCGCTGCGGGACGTCGGGAACCTCCACGCGGCCCGGGTGCGCACCGGTGACTCCGACGCGGCCCCGAGCACCGCGACCGCCGGCACGATGGCCGCGACCGGCACGGCGGAGACCTCGGGCGGCAAGGTGTCGGTCAAGCTCGACTACCAGAAGCCGGTCAAGGGCGGCTATCCGGTGGTCGGCTTCGGCTACCTCGCCTTCTGCGGGAGCGGCGGGAACTCCGCCGTCGTGGCGGGCCTCGCGTCCTACGCGGTCAGCGGCCCGGGCCAGGCGAGCGGCGAGTCGATGAAGTACGGCACGCTGCCCCCGGCAGTCGTCCAGCAGGTGCAGGGGGCACTGGCCGGGCTCCGCGCCCAGTAGCGGCGCCGGAGGCGCGCCCGGTCGGCCACAGCGCCGACCGGGCGCGCGCAACGGATCCGCCGGGGTCGCTACTCCTCGACCCGGACCTTGTCGGCCTGCAAGCCCTTCTGGCCCTGGACGGCCTCGAAGGAGACCTTCTGGCCCTCCACCAGGGACTTGAAGCCGGTCGACTCGATCGCCCGGAAATGCACGAACAGGTCGGGGCCGGACTCCGGGCTGATGAACCCGTAGCCCTTCTCGTCGTTGAACCACTTCACGGTGCCGTTCTGGCGCTCGGCCATGCCTACTCCTCGGGGTCGGGGCGCGGTGCCGTCGCGTGATCCTCTCACGGAGGGCGCGTGAGTCGACACGAAGAGTAGTCGAGCCGCCCTAGGCGTGCCGGGGCCGGAGCGCCGCCGAGGCGGCGACGAGGAGGTCGCGGAGGGCGGTGGCGGCGGGGGAGGGCGCGGCGGGCGTGAGGACGACCTGGTCGGCGGTGGTCGAGGGGCCGGTGAGGGGGATGACGTGCAGCCCCGGAGGCCGGTGGTCGAGGGCGGACTCGACGGTGATGCCGATGCCGGTGCCCGCGGCGACGTGGGCGGCGATGGCGTGGACGCTGTCGGCGGTGCGGATGATGCGCAGGTCGGCTCCGCCGATCCGGAAGGCGGTGAGGAGGCGGTCGCAGAGGCCGCTGTTGATCTGGTGGGGCCAGGTGAGCAGGCCGGTGGTGGAGAGTTCGGCGGTGCTCAACTCGGCGTGCCCGGCCAGAGGATGGGCCTCCGGGACGAGGGCCATGAAGCGCTCGGTGGAGAGCACCCGGGCCCGTACGCCGGTGATGCCGCCGGTGGCCCAGCCGATGCCCAGGCCGATGGTCTCCGCGCGGAGGGCGGCGACCAGGGCGGTGGTCGGCATGGCCTCCGGCACGATCGTCACGTCGGGGAAGCGCTCGCGCAGTTGCGGGAGGCAGCGCAGCAGCAGCTGGTGGCCGGTGTACTCGGCATGGCCGACGACGAGGGTGGTCCCGGTCCGCTCGCCGGCGGCGAGCGCGCGGCCGCGCTGCTGGAACCCGCGCAGCTGGGCGAGGGCGGCATGAGCGTCGGGGAGCAGGGCCGTGCCGAGCTCGGTGAGGGAGACCCGGCGGCTGGTGCGGTCGAACAGTCGGCCGCCGAGGGTGTGTTCCAGGCGCCGGACGGCGTCGCTGACGGTGGGCTGCCCGCGGTGGAGACGGGCGGCGGCGCGGCCGAAGTGCAGCTCCTCGGCGACCGCGACGAATGCTTCCAGTTCGATCCTGTCCACCGTCCCACGGTAGCGCGACCGGCCCGGCGATCGATCGGTGCCACCGATCGCTGCATGCCGGAGTTCGGCGTTGATGCCGGACCGCGCACGGGCTGAGATGGGAGGACAAGCAGCGCAGTCGATCGACGAGAACGGTGAAGAGACATGGCAGTCAACGGTGTTGAGTCCGGCCGGGCAGTGCCGGCGGTCACGGTCGGCGTGGTGTTCCACTCGGTGCACGGCCACACCCGGGTGCTGGCCGAGCACCTCGCCGCCGGCGCCCGGCGGGTGCCGGGCGCGGAGGTGCACCTGGTCGAGATCCGGGCCGAGGACGTCAACGCGGGCCGCTGGCACGACCCGGAGGTGCTGGCCCTGCTGGACCGCTCCGACGCCATCGTGTTCGGCAGTCCGACGCTGATGGGCAGCGTGTCGGCGGTGTTCAAGGCGTTCATGGAGGCCGCGTTCACGCCGTTCGTCACCCAGAGCTGGAAGGACAAGCTGGCCGGCGGGTTCACCATGTCGGCTTCGCAGAGCGGCGACAAGCTCGCCGTGCTGGAGCAACTGGCCGTCTTCGGTGCACAGTTGGGCATGCAGTGGATCGGCGTCGGTGACATGCCGGGCAACAACTGGAGCGGCGGAAGCCGGGACGACGTCAACCGGCTGGGCTCCTGGCTGGGGCTGATGAGCCAGAGCAACGCCGACCAGGGGCCGGAGCACGCCGGGTCGCGCGGGGACCTGGCCACCGCCGAACGGTACGGCGAGCGGATCGCCCGGCTGGCCCAGCGCTGGGTGAACGCGGTGCCGTACGAGACGACGCGGATGACGGAGCACGAGGCCCGTGCGCTGTCGGCGATCCTGCGGGAGGCGGGGGTGGAGGTGTCGGGTGTGCCAGGTGCGTCGGGGGCGCCGAGTGCGCCGGGGGTGCCGGCGGCGGGCTGAGGGGGTGGGCCGAGGGGGTGGGTCGCCGGGGCCCGGGGCTGGCGGCTGGGCGGCTGTTGGGCTCCCGGCGGCGGATCCGATACGGTTGCATCGGAATGTCCCGGGGTGGAGCCCGGAGGCGGGTGGAATCGGGCGGAGTCGGAAGGTGCGTGGCGGATGCCCAAGCAGGTCGACCACGAGGAGCGGCGCCGACGGATCGCCGACGCCGTCTGCGCGCTGATCGACGCCCAGGGCCTGGAAGGCGCGACCCTGCGGGACGTCGCCACCCGCGCCGACGTCTCCATGGGCGCCGTCCAACGCTGCTTCCGCAACAAGGAGGAGATGCTGCGGTTCGCCCTCGGCCACATCGGCGCACGCGTCACCGAACGGGCCCGGGGCCGACTCGTCGCCGGCCCCGCCCAGTCCGCCGCCAGCACGGTCGGCCACGTCGTCGGCGAAGTCGCGCTGCTGCGCGAGGAACACCGCGCCGAGGCCCGGATCTGGCTCGCCTTCCTCGCCGCGGCCGCCGTCAACCCCGCCCTGGCCGCCGACCTGCGGGCCGGCTATACCGACCTGGAGGGGCTGCTCGCCCGACTCGTCGCCGAGGCCGCCCCCGCCCTCGACCCCCGGCGCGAAGCCCGTACGCTGCTCGCCCTCGCCGACGGGCTCACCGGACACGTCCTCATCGGCCACCGGACCACGGCCGAGGCCGAGGAACTGCTGCACGCCCACCTCGCGGGGCTGTGGCGGGAGCGTTAGGCGTCTCCGTCGGCTGGCTCCTGGCTCCGTCGGGCGTCTCCGCCTGGTGTCCCTGCCGGGTATCTCCGTTGCGGGGGTGGGGCTTTGCGGCGAGGATCCTGTTCGTGCCCGACTCCTGGTCCGAACTGACGCCCTATCCGAAGATCCCCGCGAAGGGGCGCCCCGACGCGCCCGGCAGCCGGGAGTGGACGGCGGCGGAGAAGGTCCACGGCGCGCACTTCGCCGTGGTCTGCGAGGGCGACGCCGTACGGGCCGCCAAGCGGCGCGACCTGCTCGGGGACGAGGACCTCGACGCCTTCTTCGGCGTCAGCCGGATCTGGCCCCGACTGCGCGTCGCGGCGGGCCGGTTCGCGGCGGCGGTTCGGGCCGGCCGGGGCGGCGACGCCGTCGTCACCGTGTACGGGGAACTGGCCGGCGGCCGCTACCCCCACCCCGGGGTGCCCGCCGCCCCCGGGGTCGAACCCGTGCAGACGGGCGTCTGGTACGACCCCGGACTGCGCTGGCTGCCCTTCGACGCCACGGTGGAGACCGCCGACGGCCGCTGCTGGCTCGCCGACCGCGAACTCCGCTCCGCCGCCGACGCCGCCGGGCTGAGCTGCGTCCCCCTGCTCGCCCGTGGCCCGCTGAACACCCTCCAGGACCTCCCCGCCGCCTTCCCCAGCCGGGTGCCGGCCCTGTTCGGACTGCCCGAACTCGCCGACAACCTCGCCGAGGGCTACGTCCTCAAGCCCGCCGGCGAATGGCGCGAGTCCGGAGCGGCCCGCCCGGTGCTCAAGGTCAAGCAGAAGGCATTCGCCGAGGACGGGCGCTACGACGGCGCCCGCCCCTACCTCCCCCCGCCTGAGGGTGCCGCCGGCGTCCCCGCCTGGCTGCTGGTCCAGGCCTCCGCCCTGCTCACCCCGGCCCGCGCGGCCGCCGCCGTCAGCAAGCTGGGCCCGCGCACGGCCCCGGACGCGGTCGCGGCCGAGATCGCCCAGGACGTCACCGACGAACTCGCCGAAGCCCTCGGCGGCTTGGAGCCGGCCACCGCGTCGGCACTGCGGGACGTCCTCCGGCCCGCCGCCGATGCCCTGGTCCTCTTCGACGCCCAGGGTCGGGCGCGGCGGTGGGGGCGGGGGCGGTCCTGAACGTACGTCCGTGTGATGCGCGGATGGGACGGACGTCCGTCTCGGACGCGCAATGGGACGGACGTCCGTCCCAGGCTCCCGCTGGGACGTACGTCCGTATCAGACGGCCACGCCGGACACCCGTGTGAAACGCACGTCCGCGTAAAACGCACGTCCGTGTGCCCGCCCGCCGCCGGGGCGCGCGCCGTCCGCTGTGCGCCGGTTCGGCGCTGCGCGAGGGGTTCTCGGGAACGGGCTCTTATTGTACTGTCCGTCTAATAAGGCGGGTGAGCGGGAACCCGCAGGGGCAGGCACCAGGAGGCAGCCATGGCTCTCACCCGGCAGACGCCGGCGGACCGGAACGGCCACACGGCGGCGGAACACGGCCACACGGCGGCCGACGACGACGTCTCGAAGCGGCTGCTGGAGTCGGCCGCCACCCTCTCCTACGACCCGATGACCGAGATCGACTGGGACGCGCCCCTCCCCGAGGAGCACTACGGCCTCAACCCCGAGTGGAGCACCCTCTACGGCACCCGGCTGTGGGACGAGATGACCGAGCAGCAGCGGATCGCGCTCACCCGGCACGAGGTCTGCTCGATCATGAACACCGGCATCTGGTTCGAGATGATCCTCCAGCAGATGGTGCTGCGCGACCAGTACCTCAAGAACCCCGCCAACGCCGAGTTCCAGTTCGCGCTCACCGAGATCGCCGACGAGTGCCGCCACTCCATCATGTTCGCCCGCGCCTGCCAGAAGATGGGCGTCCCCGCCTACCGGCCCAACAAGGTGATCGCCCAGGCCGGGCGCGCCTTCAAGGCCCTCGCCAAGGGCGAACTCGCCTACGGCGGCATCCTGGTGGCCGAGGAGGTGCTGGACGTCATGCAGCGCGACTGGATGCGCGGCGAGAACGTCCTGGAGATCGTCCGCGGCAGCTCCAGGATCCACGTGGTCGAGGAGTCGCGGCACATGAAGTTCGCCCGGCAGGAGATCCGCGAACGGGTGCGCCACGCGGGCCCGGCCCGGCGCCGCGCCTCGGCCACCGGCATCGCGATCGGCGCGTACGTCATCGTCAGCAGCATGGTCCACCCGGGCGTCTACAAGGCCGTCGGGCTGGACGTCGCCCGCGCCCTCGACGAGGTGAAGGGCAACGAGCACCGCAAGGCGATGATGCGCAACAGCTCCCGGCACCTGATGGCCTTCCTCGCCGAGACCGGGCTGATCACCAGCCGTTCGGCGGCGATCTACCGCCGCGTGCACATGCTCTGACGATCCGTCACCCACAGCGAGGACCCACCCCGGCCATGGCCTACGCGATCACCCGGACCTGCTGCAACGACGCCTCGTGCGTGTCCGTCTGCCCGGTCAACTGCATCCACCCGACCCCGGAGGAGCCGGAGTTCGGCACCACCGACATGCTCTACATCGACCCGCAGGCGTGCATCGACTGCGGGGCCTGCGCGGACGCCTGCCCGGTGGACGCGGTGTACCCGGTCGACCGGCTGCGCGGTCCGGACGTCGTCTTCGGCGACCTCAACCGCGACTGGTACCGCGACCACCCCAACGACCACGCCTGGGGCGCGCCCGGCTTCCCGCGCAGCCTGCCGGGCGAACTCGGCACCCTGCGGATCGCCGTGGTCGGCACCGGTCCCTCCGCCGGGTACACCGCCCAGGAACTGCTGCGCTGCACCAGCGCCGAACTGACCATGATCGACCGGCTGCCGGTCACCGGCGGCCTGCTGCGGCACGGCGTCGCCCCTGACCACCAGTCCACCAAGCGGATCGCGGAGAGCTTCGCGAGCGTCTTCCACGACCCCCGGCTGCGGATGCACCTCAACCTGGAGGTCGGCACCGACGTCACCCACGAGGAACTCGCCGCGCACCACCACGCGGTGGTGTACGCGGTGGGCGCGGCCGCCGACCGGAGGCTCGGCGTGCCCGGTGAGGACCTGCCCGGCAGCCTGCCCGCGACCTCCTTCGTCGGCTGGTACAACGCCGACCCGACGGTGCCCGCCGACGCGGTCGAGCTGTCCGCCGAACGGGTCGTGGTGGTCGGCAACGGCAACGTCGCGGTGGACATCGCCCGCATCCTGCTCACCGACCCCGACCGGCTCGCCGTCACCGACATCGCCGACCACGCCCTGGCCGCGCTGCGCCGCAGCCGGGTCCGGGAGGTCGTGCTGCTGGCCCGGCGCGGGCCCGAGCAGGCGGCCTGGAGCGCACCGGAGTTCCTGGCGCTGCGCCGGCTGCCCGGTGTCGAGCTGGTGGTCGAGGACCACCCGCAGGTGCGGGCGGCGATCGAGGCGGCCGCGCCGGACTCGCGGGCCGCGCTGCTGGCGGGCCTGCCGCTGGTGCGCACCGGGGACGAGGGCGGCGAGGGCGGCGAGGGGGCGCGGCCGGGGCCGGGTCGGCGGATCGTGCTGCGCTTCCTGTCGACCCCGGTGGAGCTGGCCGGGGCGGACGGCCGGGTCGCCGGGCTGACGGTCGAGCGGACGCGGCTGACCGGGGACGGCGTGCCCGACGGGACGACGGGGGAGCGCGAGACCCTGCGGACCGGGCTGGTGGTGCGCTCCATCGGGCACCGCGGCGTGCCGCTGCCGGGGCTGCCCTTCGACGAACGGACCGGGACGGTCGCCCGGCGGGGCGGCCGGGTCGTCGACCCGGCCACCGGGCAGGCGCTGTCGGGCGCGTACGTGGTCGGCTGGGCCAAGCGCGGGCCCTCCGGCGGGATCGGGGCCAACCGGGCCTGCGCGCGGGAGACGGTGGACGCGCTGCTGGACGACGCGGTGGCCCGGGTGCTGCCGGAACCCCCGGCGGGGCGGGCGGAGTTCGAACGCCTGGTGCGGCGGCGCCGGCCGGACGCCGTCGGGTTGAAAGAGCTCCGCGCGGTGGACCGCGCGGAGCGCGAGCGCGGTGCGGCGCAGGGACGGCCGCGGGTGAAGCTGGCGACGGTGGCGGAACTGCTGGCGGCGGGCCGGCGACGCTAGGGCCCGTCCTACGGCCTTCCGGAGGGGCCCTGCGCAGGGGGCGGCCCGCTCCGGGAGCCGCCGGTCGGCTCCACGGTCCTGCCGGTCGGCTCCACGGCCGTGCCGGCATCGGAGCCCTCCGGGTAGAACTGCCGTGCCCAGCGCCGGAACAGCCCGATCGAGCGCTCCCCGGGCACCAGTCGCGGCTGCGCCAGGTAGCGCTTGTGGGCGAGCACGGGCCGGTCCTGCTTGATGATCCGGACCGAGGCCTGGAGTGCCAGCCAGGACGCCGCCCGGTCCACGGCCCGCGCCGCGCCGACCCCCGGCACCGGTACGGTGGCGGTCACCGCGAAGCGCACCAGGGTGCGCCAGGGCGCGAGCGGTGTCGGCAGCACCCACACCAGCAACGAGCTGCCCAGGTCGGGGAGTTCGGCCGTCAGCCGCATCATGCCCAGCCCGGCCAGGGTCACCGGCTGGTCCAGGCTCACCGCGCCCAGGCCCGGGAACCGGGTGGTGGTGCGCTGGTGGACGGTGAACAGCGGGCCGTCCGGCTCCGGTGGTGCGCTCTCGCGGGTGTCCAGGCCGTGCAGCACCGCGACGTGCCGGAAGTCGACGCTGTTCTCCATCACCTCCTGCGGGTGGGAGAGCAACTCCCCGCTCCACCAGGCCAGCGGCCGCACCCCGACCGCCGGCGGCAGCTCCCAGGCGGGCGCGGCGCCGTCCGGCCCGTCCTCCGGCCCGTTCCCCGGCCCGCCCCGCCAGACGAACAGCGCGCCGTCCCGCTCGACCAGCCGGCGCCGCGCCAGCTCGCCGCGGAACCGGGTGCCGTCCGGGGAGCCCGTGCAGGAGCCGTCCGGGGCGAAGGCGAAGCCGTGGAACGGGCAGACCAGCTCCTCGCCCCGCACCCGCCCGCCCGTGCCGAAGTGCGCGCCCAGGTGCGGGCAGTGCGGCCCGATCGCGCGCACCGCGCCCCGCCGCGTCCGGTACAGCACCACGTCCTCGCCCATCAGCCGGGCGGTGCGGACCCGGCCGGGCGGCAGGTCGCGGGCGCGGCCCACGCAGAACCAGCCGCTCGGGTACGGCAGCGGGGCGGAGTGCTCGGCCATGGCGGTCACCTCGGTGGCTTGACGGCGGTGTGGACGTACCAGGCGATGTGCTCGCGCACCGCGTACATCTCCACGGTGGAACGGAGGTTGAGCCAGCGCGCCGGGTCGCCGAGGCGGCGCAGCAGCTCCCAGGGCAGCCGGAAGTACGCGTGCACCGCCTCGGTGGTCGGCAGGTAGTAGGGCGTCGCGTCCAGCGACTCCTCGACCTCGAAACCGGCCCCGGCGAGCAGCTGCGGCAGGGTGCCCGCGTGGTAGAGCAGGGCGCCGGTCATCGCCATCGCGTCCAGGTACGGTTCGAGCAAGGCCCGTGCGGGTGCGGGTAATTGGTCCACCGGGCCGGTGCTCATCGGGCCGAGCAGCACCAGCCGCCCGCCCGGGCGGAGCACCCGGTGGAACTCGGCGAGCGCGCGGGCCGGGTGGTAGGAGTGGACGAGCGTCTCCATCGAGTAGGCGCCGTCGAACCCGCCGTCGAATCCGCCGTCGGGGAAGGGGAGTTCGTGGTAGTCGCCCCAGTGGAAGTCGGTCCGGTCGGCCAGCGCGGCGCGGGCGCTCAGCCGGCGGGCCTCGGCGAGGTGGAAGTCCAGGACGTCGACCCCGGTGACCAGCAGCCCGAAGCGGGTCGCCATCGCCCGGGCCACCACCCCGGCCCCGCAGCCCGCGTCCAGCACCCGCGATCCGGCGGGCAGCGCCAGCTTCTGCCCGAGCACGTCCTGGAGTTGGCGCTGGGCCCGCCACAGCCGCCACTTGGACTGGCCGGGCTCGGTCCACCCCCAGTGCCGGGCGTTGCGCGCCACCCGGGTGTAGAACCACCGGCTCCCGGCGCGTCCGTACACCCGGCGCAGCGCGGTGAGATCGAGTTCCTGGGCGACCATGCCGTCACGCTAGCGGCGGGCCCGTCACCCCACCCGGCGGCGCCACGGGCGGTTGCGCCGCCGGGAGGGTTCGTACGGTCGTCGGACGGGCTGATCAGCCGACCAGGGTGGCGCGCAGCCAGGGCACGATCAGCCCCATCGCCTCGCCGAAGCGCGAGATCGCGCAGTGGCCGGTGTCCGGGACGAGTTCGACCCGGGTGTCCCGGCGCCCGGTGAACACCAGGGTGTCGTGCTGGGGGACGTGCACGTCGTCCGCGCCGTTGACCACCAGCATCGGCCCGTTGGCGTCCCGGTCCAGCAGCGGGCGCAGGTCGAAGGCGGCGAACGCGTCCTCGCGGGCCGTCGGGCCCGGCATCGCGTCGAAGCCCAGGGCGTTGCCGACGATGCCGTCCATGCCGAAGGCGAAGCCGCGGCCGCGCGCGAAGGACCGCTCCACCGGCCCGCCGAGCACCACCGCCGCGTCCACGGCGCCGGTCAGGCCGGTGCGGGCCGCGTAGTAGCCGCCCATCGAGATGCCGAAGTGGCCGACCCGGCCGCCGCCGAGGGTACGGGCGAAGGCGATCAGGCCCTCGATCACCTCGGCCCCGCCGTCCGGGGTCATCGGCAGGTGGGCGGTCTCGCCGGTGCCCGCCAGGTCGAACAGCAGCAGCCGCACCGGCAGGGCGAGTGCCAGCTGCTCCCACATGCCGTGCAGGTCGGCCTTCCAGGAGTCCACCCCGCCGCTGGCCAGGAGCACCGGCGCGTCGGCGGGCAGGCCGGGGGCGGCCATCAGGTGGACGGGCAGGGAGGTGGTGCCGCCGCGGTACGGGACGGTGACGGTACGGCGCTCGAACTCCACCGGGAAGCCGGGGGCGGCCAGGACGTACTGCTCGATCTGGCGGGCGAGCGCGGTGCGCTTGGGGGCGTCGGCCAGCGAGGGGAACTTGGCCCAGCCGTACGCCTGGGCGGCCTCCCGGTGCCGTCCGGCGGCGGCGTGCCGGGCGGCCAGGGCGGACCACTCGTGCACCCAGCCGCCGGGCCGGTCGGGCCACATCTCGGTGACGGCGGCGCGCACCGCGTCCACCTCGGCGGCGGGCAGGCCGAGGGTCATCTGGGGGTGGCGCTCGGCGAACAGGTCCTGCGGGTCCAGGGGCCAGGTGAAGGACATGGTGGTGCCTCCCGTGCTGCTGGGTCTCTCGATGTTCCGATTCTTAAGGCCGGAACTCTTGCGTTAGTGACTATGCGCCTGGCGGACCGTAAACGCAAGTACTCCTGCGTTAAGCTGGCCTCCGAGCCGAACGAGGGGACCGCCGCATGACCGAGCAGGAACCGGAACCGGAACCGGAGCCGATCCGCCGCCGCCCCGGCGGGCGGGCCGCCCGGGTGCGCCAGGCCGTCCTGGCCGCGGCCATGGAGGCCCTCGCCGAGGGCGGTCTCGCCCGGCTCGGCATCGCCGACGTCGCCGCCCGCGCCGGGGTCAACGAGACCACCGTGTACCGGCGTTGGGGCAGTCGGGAGAAGCTGGCGCTGGACGCCATGCTGACCGCCAGCGACGAGGGGATCCCCGTCCCCGACACCGGGGCCGTCCGCACCGACCTGGCCGCCTTCGCCCGCGCCCTGGCCGACTACACCGCCACCCCGCTCGGCCGCGCCGTCGTCCACGCGGCCGCGCACAACTCCGACGACCCGGCCCTCGCCGAGTCCTGGCAGGCCTTCTGGCAGACCCGCCTCGACCGGGCCGGCGTCATCGTGCACCGGGCCGTCGAGCGCGGTGAACTCCCGGCCGGCACCGACGCCCGCCTCGCCCTGGAACTGCTCTGCGCCCCGATCCAGACCCGCGCCGTGCTCGGACACCGGCCGGTCGACCCCGACCTGCCGGAACGGCTCGCCGACGCCCTGCTGGACGGGCTGCGCGCGCGGGCCTGACGGGCGGGTCTGACGCGGGTCTGACGCGCGGGCCTGACGGGCGGACGCGCAAGGGCCGGTGACTCCAGGGGAGTTCACCGGCCCCTCGCCGAGCAGCCGAGAGCCGATCAGTCGGGCAGTCGGGCAGTCGGGCAGCCGGGCAGCCGGGCAGCCGGGCAGCCGGGCCTCAGGCCGGGCCGGCCGCGCCGTGCAGGATGCCGCCGCCGTCCCGGCCGCGCAGGGCCAGCGCGGCCGGGAGGACCGCCGCCGGCAGCGCGACGGCCGCGCAACAGGCGGCCAGCACGCCCATCACCGTCCACGGCACCAGCACGGGCGTCGGGCCGACCAGCGCGGTCAGCGCCGTCCAGGAGCCGCCGACGCTGATCGCCGTGCCCAGCCCGCCCAGCAGGGCACCGGCCGTCACGCAGAGCAGGGTCTCGACCGCCACCGTGCGCAGCACCTGGCCCCGGGTGGCGCCGGCCAGCCGCAGCAGGGACAGCTCCCGCCGCCGGTCGCCGGTCGTCATCACCAGCGAGTTGGCCAGCGTGATCACCGCGTAGCCGATCGCCAGGCCGAGGATCATCAGCAGGGCGTTCCAGGAGTCCCGCGCGGTGCTGTCGGTGGCGGCCGACCAGACCTGCTCCGGCGTTTCGAGCCGGGCGCCCAGCCCGTCCACGGCCGTCCGCAGGGCGGCGGCGGCCTGCGCGCGGTCGGCGCCGGGCGGCAGCCGCAGGTCGATCCGCTCGGCCAGGGCCGGCCCGCCGACCCCGCTGGTGACGGCGTCGGGGTCGGTCACCCAGGCCTGGACGGCCTCGGCGCCGGTGCCCAGCAGGGCCGCGACCCGCAGCTCCCGCGGGGTGCCGTCGGCCAGCCGGACGGCGATCCGCGCGCCGACCGCGGGCGAGCCCGGCCAGGTGCGGCTGAGCACGACCGAGCCCGGGCCGAGGTCGGCCAGCGAGCCGGCGACGACCGGGAGCCGGTCGACGGCGGCCAGCGCGGCCGGGTCCGCCGTCGCGGCGCGGAAGGGCACCAGGGCCTGGCCGTCGTCCACGGCGGCCATGAGCGAGGTCGGGGTGATCACCGCCGCCCGCACCCCGGGGACGGCCCGGACCCGGTCCGCCACGGTCCGGCTCAGCCCGGGGGTGCCGGCCGGCACGACCACCAGGTCGGCGGCGGACAGCTGGGTGCGGGTCTCGGTGACCTGGGCGCGGTCGATGGTGTCGATGCTGCCGACCAGGCAGCCGGCGAAGGCGACGATCAGCACCACCGGGGTGGTGGTCGCGGCGGTGCGCCGGAAGGCCGTCAGCGCACTCTGCCGGGCGGTCGCCCAGACGATGCCGCCGCCGTCCTCGACGGACCGGCCGCGCAGCCGGGCCACCAGTGCGGGCAGCGCCGTCAGCAGCCGGATCGCCGGCCCGGCCAGCACGGCCGCCAGCAGCACGCAGCCGGCCACGATCGGCAGCAGCAGGGCGAGCGCGTCGGCGACGCTCGCCGCTGCGTCCGGCCAGCCGCGGGCGGTCAGCGCGAGGGCGGCGATGCCGCCGCCGAGCACCAGCAGGCCGCTCGCCCAGCGGAACGCCAGGGCGGCGCGCGAGGTCCGCTCGGCGTCCGCCTCCGCGAGCGCCTCGCCGGGGCTGATCAGGCCGGCCTTCACTGCGGAGGACAGCACGCCGGTGAGCGCGGTCAGCAGCCCGATCGCGCCTGCGACGAGCAGCCCCCACCCGGTCACCGGGACGGTGAACCCGTCCGGCACCAGGTCGTGGTCGACCAGCCAGCGGCCGGCCGGCGCCGCCCCGACCGCGCCGAGCGCGCACCCGGCGGCGGAGGCCAGCACACCGACCACCAGCGCCTCCCGGAGGACCAGGGCGCGCAGCTGGCGGCGGGTGGCGCCGATCAGCCGCAGCAGGGCGAGTTCGCGGCGGCGCTGGGCGATCGACAGCGCGAAGGTGCCGCCCACCACGAACACCGCGGTGCCGCCGGAGACCGCGGCGGACAGGCCGAGCGGCGTCTGCACGCCGTCCAGCCGGGCGGCGACCTCGGCGTGGTGCGGGTCGGCCTGGGCGCGCTCGGCACCGGTGAGCACCCGGGCCACGCCGGCCCCGCCGTTGGCCTCCACGGCCCGGCGTACGGCGTCGGCGGGGCCGAAGGCGGCCAGCGCGCCGACGGCGGGGCTGAACCGGGCGGCCCGGGCGTCGGTGAAGAAGACGGCGTGCTCGAAGGCCTCGGCCCCGGTGACGCCGGAGACCGTCGCGGTGTGCGGGCCGTCGGCGGTGACGAACCGGACCGACCGGCCGATCTGCTCCGGGCGGCCGCCGCCGAGCACGACCTGGTCGTCGGTGGCGGGCGCGGTGCCCGCGGTGAGCCGGTAGCCGCCCAGGGCGGCGCTCGACCAGGCCCGGCCGACCTGGTCGCGCGGGCCGTCCGCGAGCTGGGCGTAGAAGGTGTGGTCCTCGACCGTGCGGCCGGTCGCGGCCACGGCGGCGAGCAGCCCGGCGGGCAGGCCCGGCTGGGCGGGGACCTGGGTCGGCTGGACGTCGCCGCCGCCCGCGGGCGTGAAGTCCACGTTCAGGTCGGCGATGACCAGCACCGGGGCCTCGGAGAAGCGCTGGCGCCCCTGGTCCGGGACGCCGACGGTGGCCGAGATGACCAGGAGCGAGGTGGCCAGCAGGGCGACGCCGCAGGCCAGGGCGACGAAGCTGCCGACGAAGGAGGCCCAGCGGAGCCGGACGGAGGCGAGGGCGAGGCTCAGCATGCGAGGGCCTCCGGGGTACGGGCCTCCACCGGGTCGGCCTCCACCGGGTCGGTCTCCAGCGCGGTCATCCGGGCGGCGACCTGCTCGGCGGTCGGCCGCTCCAGGGAGCCGGCCAGCCGTCCGTCCCGGAGGAAGAGCACCCGGTCCGCGGACGAGGCGGCGACCGGGTCGTGGGTGACCATCACCACCGCGCGGCCGGGGTCGTCGGCCATCCCGCGCAGCAGGGTGAGCACCTCGCGGCCGCTGCGGGTGTCCAGCGCGCCGGTCGGCTCGTCGGCGAGCAGCACCGCCGGGCGGGTGATCAGCGCCCGGGCGATGGCGACCCGCTGCTGCTGGCCGCCGGAGAGCTCGCCCGGCCGGTGCCCGGCCCGGTCGGCGAGGCCGACGGCGGCCAGCGCGGCGGCCACCTCCGCCGCGGCGGGGCGGCGGCCGGACAGCCTGGCCGGGAGCGCCACGTTCTGCGCCGCGGTCAGCGCGGGCAGCAGGTTGAAGGACTGGAAGACGAAGCCGATCCGCTCCCGGCGCAGCACCGTCAGCTCCTTGTCCCGCAGCCCGCCGAGCACGGCACCGTCCACCCGCACCTCGCCCCGGTCGACCGCCTCCAGCCCGGCGGCCGCACGCAGCAGCGTCGACTTGCCCGACCCGGACGGCCCCATGACGGCGGTGAAGGTGCCGAAGGGGAACCCGACGGTCACGTCGTCGAGCCCGACGACGGGTTCGGGCCCGCGCCGGTAGGTCCGGCGGACGGAGCGGAGTTCGACGGCGAGGTCGGTGGCGGGGGCGGCGGCGTTCATGATCCCCATCCCACCGCCCGGGGCGGGGGCGGCTCAATGGCCAGGGGTTCACTTCCGGGGGTACAGCCAGCTACACCCCCTCGCACCACCGGCGCTTCAACCGCTCCCAGCGCTGCGCCTGCTCCGGGGTCAGGGTGCCGCGCAGGTCGGCGAGTTTCAGGAGCTGGGCCTCGGCGTCGGCGCCCAGGGGTTGGGCCTCGGCGCGGTAGTGGTCGGTGAGCAGGGCGTCGAGTTCGGGGCGGGTGAGGGCCGGGTCGAGGCGCTGGGCGAGCTTGGCCATGTTGCGGTAGGAGCCCTGGAGCAGGAACGGCGGCTCGGTGCGGGCGCGGTCGTCCTGGGCGGCGGAGGCGAGGTAGGCGCGGTTGACGGCCAGGACGGTGCCGCGCAGGTGGAGCAGCCCGGCCAGGACGGCGGTCATCCGCTCGACCTCGGCGGCCGGCCAGGCGCCGGTCAGGGTGCCGCCCGGGGTGCCGCCGGCGCGGGCGAGCAGGGTGTCCAGGTCGGTGCGTTCGGCGGTGGCGAGCGGGGCCAGGTGGGGGCTGGCGGGCAGGGCGTTCTCGACGAAGCTGAGCGCGAAGAGGTCCTCCCGGCCGGCCACGGCGTCGCCGAGGTTCCACACGTCGGCCCGGTTGGCGAGCATGTCGGGGAGCCGGAAGAGCCGGCCGGACTCGGTGTACGGGTTGGCGGCCATCACCACGGCGAAGCGCTTGCCGCGCAGGTCCCACTCGCGGGCCTCGCCGTCCGCGACGCCGTCGATCCGGCGCTGGGCGTCGCACAGCGGGATGAAGCGCTGCAGGAACTCGGGCGAGGTGTGCTGCACGTCGTCGAGGTGGAGCAGCACGTTGTCGCCGGCGTGCAGGGCGAAGTTGAGCTTCTCCAGCTCGCGCCGGGCGGCGGCGTCGGGGGCCTCGGCCGGGTCCAGCGAGGTGACCCGGTGGCCGAGTGCCGGGCCGCTGACCGAGACCAGCAGCAGGCCGAGCCGCTCGGCGAGGTACTCGACCAGGGTGGTCTTGCCGTAGCCGGGCGGGGAGACCAGCAGCAGCAGGCCGCTGCGGTCCACGGGGCCGCCGGGGCCGGCGGTGCCGAGCTGCTTGGCGAGGTTGTCGCCGATCAGCGGCAGGTACACCTGGTCGATCAGCCGGTTGCGGACGAAGCCGTTGAGCGATGCGGGCCGGTACTGGTCGAGCCGCAGCCGGGCGTGTTCGGCGGCCAGCAGCTCACCGCGCAGCCGCTGGTAGGCGCGGTGCCCGGGGACGTCGACCGCCTCGAAATCGCGGACCCGGGCGAGCAGTTCGTCCAGGCGGAGGTCCAGCGCGCCGCCGCGAAGGCGGGGGTGGTCGCCGAGCAGTCCGGTCAGCCGGGTGCCGACGGCGCCCTCGGCGCGGCGGCGCGGCAGCGTCGGGCAGAGCAGTACGGCGGCGGCCTCGGCGAGGTCGCCCGGGTCGGCGTCGGCGGCGGCCGACTCCAGCCAGGCGGTGGCCAGTTGGTGCCGTACGGGGAGCAGGGAGGGGTCCTCGGGCAGGGTGGTCAGGGCTTCGGTCAGCCCGGCGGACTCGGGGGCGGCGTGGAACTTCTCCAGCAGTGCGCGGGCCCCGGGGGAGTAGGCGAACTCCGGTGTCTCGGAGGCGAGTTCGGCGACCAGGTAGGCCCCGGCCGGTTCGGCGCCGGCGCCGGCCCCGGCGCCAGTGCCGGCCCCGGCCGCGCCCGGGCCGGACCCGGTCGGGGCGAACTCCGCGACGGCGGCCGACAGTTCGGCCGCCAGGGCGGCCAGCGCCGGCACCGCGCCGCCGTACGCCTGCCGGGCGAGGCCCAGCGAGCGGGCCCGGGTGTGCCAGACCAGCCGCTGCCGTTCGTCCGCGCCGTGCGCCCAGTACAGCTGGGCGGCCGCCCGGGCCGCCGCCGGGTGCCGCAACAGGCCCGCCTCGGCGCGGAGTTCGAGCAGGGCGCGGAGCACCAGCGCGGCGTCGTGGTCGTGCACCCCGCGCTGGTAGCCCTCGTCCGGGCGCCGTTCGGCGGCCCGCCGGACGTACTCCAGCAGGTCGCCGTCGGGTTCCCCCGGCTCGGCGGCCAGCAGCAGGCTCGCGGCCAGGTACTCGGCGCGGTAGAGCGCGGGCGTCTCGGAGGGCAGCGGCCGGTCCCAGTACCGCTCGGTGGCGGCGAAGGCCGGGTCGGTGACCGGGGCGCGGTAGTCGGTGCCGGTGAGGGTGAAGGCGGGCCGGCCCCGCCAGGGCAGCAGGGTGAGTTCGGGGCGCTGGGTGGTGACCGCGAACAGGTGGCGGCCCAGTCGCAGGGTGCCGGGGCCGTCCCCGGCGAGCTCGGCGCGGTCGCGCAGCGCCCGGTGGGCGCGGCCGCGCGCGGCGCGCAGCCGTCCGGTCAGCTCCTCGGCCCGGACCCGGTCGCCGAGGGCGGTCAACTGTCCGGCGAGGTCGCGGAGTTTGACGGCCGTCGGGTCGGCGGCGAACGCGGCCTCGATCTCCTCGAGAGTGCCCAGGGCGGCCAGCCGCCGGTGCAGGGTGTCAAGGATCCGTTCGGCGGAGGCGGCCAGCCGGTCGGCCCGCCCGGCCCGCTGCTCCAGCAGGTGCTGGCGGCGGGCGGTGAGGGCGTCGTGGATCTCGGTGCGGCGTTCGGTGAGCTGTTCGCCGAGCGCCGGGTCGGCGTCGGCGAAGCGGGTCTCCAGCTGCTCGATCCGCAGCAGCAGGCGGCCGAGCCGGTCGTCGCAGGCCTCGGGGGTGTCGGCGGCGGCCAGCGCCGCGGTGACGGCCTGGGCGAGCAGCGCCGTCTCGGCGGCGAACTCGGCGGCGGCCTCGCGGGTGCGCAGCTCGCGGCGGCGGACGGTCAGCGTGCTGCGGGCCCGGTTGAGCAGTCCGAGGACGTCGGCGAGCCGGTCCAGGATGGCGGTGCGGGTGGTGGCGTCGGCCAGGTCGAGGGTGCCGACCAGCTCCGAGACGGTCTGCAACGCCTCGCTCTGCGCCGTGAGTTCGAGGCCCAGCGGCTCGGCCTCGGCGGCGGTCGCCAGCGCGGCGCAGCGCTCGGCCAGCTCGCCGGCCCGGCGCCGGTGGGGCTCGAAGGCGGCGGGTTCGGCGAGCTGGACCACTGCTCGGTCGGCGGCCTCGGCCAGCCCCTCGGCGAGGTGCTCGGCCAGCGCGTCGATCCGTTCCGCCCGGGCGCGCGGCAGGTCCCGCAGGGCCTCCACCCGGCCCTGGGCGCGGCGCAGCGCGGCCAGCCGGTCGACCCATTCGGCGGCGTCGGCGATGGTCTCGCCGCGCGCCGTGCGCAGCAGGCCCTCGACGTGTTCGGCGGTCTCCTCGGTGCGGGCGGCGGCGTGGGCGGTGAGCTGGGCGACCGCCTCGTACTCGGCGATCACCTGCCGGGCGGTGTCGCGGATCTCGGCGAGCGGTGCGGCGAGGTCGCCGAGGCCGCTCTGGCCGAGCCAGTGGTGCCGGTCGGCGGTGCGGGTGCAGGCGGTGAGCACGGCGTGGTGCCCGGCCGGGGTGTCGGCGCCGGCCGCGGCCAGCCGGGCGAGGGCGAGGCAGTCGGCCAGGCCGCGGACCAGGTCGGCGTTGCCGATCCGGGCCAGCGGGCCGGTGCCGGGCGGCTGTTCGGTGGCGTGCCGCTCGCTGGTGAACGGGCTCTGCCAGAGCTGGACGGGGTGCAGCCGGGTCGGGCCGTCCTCGGCGGGGCGCAGCGCGATCAGGGTGCCGTCGTCGAGCAGTGCGTAGCCCTGGCAGGCGAGCGGGGCGGCGGCCTCCTGGCGGACGGAGTTGTACGGCTGGAGCAGCGCCCGGCCGTCGGTGGCGGAGCGGAACTCGTACAGCAGGTCCTCGCCGTTGGGGGAGAGGACGGTGCGTTCGTACGCGAGGCCGTCGACCGGCTGGTCGAAGGTGCGCACGGTGCCGTCGGCGAGGTGGCAGCCGCCGGGGAAGGCCACGCCCTGGTCGGCGGGCAGCCGCAGGCAGGCCTGGCCGAGGGCGTCGATCCGGGTGACCCGGCCGGTGGGCAGGTGGACCACCAGGTGCCGGACGGTCTCCTCCTGGTACGGGCGGACCCGCACCAGCAGCAGGGTGGCGAGCCGGGCGTGGGCGACCTGGGCGTCGGCGAGGGTCTGGAGGGCCTCGGCGAGCGGTTCCCGGTGCAGTTCGCGGCCGTCGGGGGTGGTGAGGGTGAGCCGGCCGCCGTCCACGCCGAGGTGGAGTTCCCCGGCGAGGTCGGCGCGCGGTGCGGTGCCGGGGGCGGCGGGCAGCTGGTCGTCGCGGGTGAGCGGGGTCCAGTCGAGCTGGCGGCCGTCGGCGGGGGTGTGGTCGCGTTCGCCGCGGCCGTCCTGGTAGGTGGCGCGGTCGTCGTCGAGGCGCCAGCGCAGCACCCGGACGTCGGTGGCGGCCGGGCCGGTGCGGAAGACGGCGAGCAGCCGGCCGCCGACCGGGCGCAGCCGTTCCAGCCGGGCGTCGCGGAAGTAGCGGCGCAGGTCGGTGAGGTCCTGGCGCAGCCGGGGGTCGTCCAGCAGGGTGCCGTCGGCGGGGGAGAGGTCGTCGGGCCGGTGGAGGGAGAGGAGGTCGGTGAAGTCCTCGGTGCCGCTCTCCGCCTCGGCCGGGCGGGTGCCGAGCAGCAGTCGGCCGCCGACGGCGGTGAGGTCCTGCGGCAGGCAGGCCCGGGCGGTGGTGAGCCGCCCGGTGCCGGTGAGCCGTAGTTCCCCGCCGCCGAACTCGGCGACCCGGCGGGTGTTCAACGCCTCCGCGCGGTCGGCGAGTTCGGCGGCGGCCCGGGCGAGCCGGCCACGCAGGACCTCGTAGCTGCCGGCGTCGGGCCGGGCGTCGTCGAGGGCTTCCACGGTCATTCCCCTGGTGTTCGGCGGGTGTCTGCCTGCTGCTGCTCGGCGGGTGACTACTTGCTGCCGTTCACGGCGGCGCCGGTGAGCGCCCCGATCGGGGTCTCCGCGATGCCCAGCTTCCGTGCGGAGTCGAGCAGTTGGCGCAGCTGTCCGGCCTGCTCGCCGCCGCCGCCGATCAGCTTGAGGAGCAGCGCGGACACCGTCAGGTTCTGCACGTCCGCGGTGGAGACCGAGGACAGCACCCGGGTGAGGTCCTTGGTGAAGTCGGCGCTGCCGTCCAGCCAGGGCCCGGCCAGGGCCTGGGCGGTCTGCGAGTGGCCGACGAAGGCGTCCACGCTCTTGCCGGCCGTCACCGACTGCACCAGCCGGTCGAAGAAGACCGAGTCCCCGCCGACGATGTCGATCTTGGCCTTCTCCAGCCCGGCGGCGACCAGCGCGGCCTGCGCCTCGGCGATCTGCCGCTGGGTGTCCAGCCCGGCCAGGCGGACGTCCTTCTCGGCGGCCAGCCGCAGCCGGTACTCCTCGTGCCCGCGCGAGGCCTCGTCCAGCTTGGCCATCGCCGCGGCCTTCTCGGTCAGGCCCTCGGCCTCGGCCTTGAGCTTGGCGCCGACCTCCAGCGCGCTCGCCCTGGCCTTCTCGGTCTGCACCACGGCCTCGGCGCGGCCGACCTTCTCGACCGCGGCGGCCTCCTGCTCCCGCACCTGCACCCGGGCCAGGCCCTCGGCGGCGGCCTCCGCCCGGACGCCCTCGGCCAGCTTGACCTTGGCGGCCGCGTCCAGTTCGGCGGCCTGCTGCCGGGCCTCGGCCAGCACCAGCGACTCGCGGGCCTTGTGCGAGGCGGCCTGCTCGGCGGCCTCGGCGGCCTTGATGTCCTTGACCAGCTTCTCCTGGGCCTCCGCCTCGGCCTGGATGACCACGGCCTTGCGCATCCGCTCGGCCTCCTCGACGGCCCGCAGGGTCTTCACGGCCTCCTCCTGCTCGGCGACGGTGCGCTCGACCGCGACCCGCTCGCGGACCACGTCGGCGACCTCCCGGCGGCGGGACTCGACCTCCTTCTGCTTGGCCATCACGGCGAGTTCGGTCTCCCGCTCGCGGCCGACGACCTCCAGCAGCCGGTCCTTCTCGATCCGCTCGTTCTCCACCGCGATGACCCGCTCGCGGTTCTTCTGCGCCACCGCGACCTCGCGGGCCTGGTTCTCCCGCTGCACCCCGAGCACCTCCTCGGTGCGCAGGAAGGCGGTCTGGGCGGTGAGCCGCTCCTCCTCCTGCACCCGGGCGATCACCGCGTCCTCCTTGGCCCGTAGGGTCTCGATCTCGCGGCGCTGGCGGATCTCGGCGTCGGCCTGGCGGCGCTCCAGCTCCAGGACGGTCTCCCGGGCGTCCACGTTCTGCCGGGTGATCTCCTTCTCCTCGTTGCGCTGGTACTCGTTGGTGCGCACGTGCTCGATCGCGGTCAGCTCGGTGATCTTGCGGATGCCCTGGGCGTCCAGGATGTTGTCGCCGTCCAGCTGGCTCATCGGGGTCTGTTCGAGGTGGTCGATGGCCGCGTCCTCGAGGGTGTAGCCGTTGAGGTCGGTGCCGATGACCGCGATGATCTGGTCCCGGAACTCGTGCCGGTGGGTGTAGAGGTCGGTGAAGTCCAGCTGCTTGCCGACGGTCTTGAGCGCCTCGGCGAACTTCGCCGCGAAGAAGTCCTGGATCGCCTGCGGGTCGCTGGCCCGGGCGGTGCCGATCGACTGGGCCACCTTGACGACGTCCTCGACGGTCTTGTTCACCCGGACGAAGAAGGAGATCCGGATGTCCGCCCGGATGTTGTCCCGGCAGATCAGGCCGTCCCGGCCGGCCCGGTGGATCTCCACCGTCTTCGCCGTGATGTCCATCAACTCGGCCTTGTGCAGGACCGGCAGGACGATCGCCCCGGTGAAGGTGACGTCCACGCTCTTGGTGCGGGAGACGATCAGGGCCTTGCCCTGCTCGACCTTCTGGAACAGGCGCCCCACGAAGAGCAGCGCGGCGAGCAGGATGAGCAGCACGACGGCGATGAGTACGCCGAAACCCACGGCGATGGTGTCCATCACGGAGTCCTTTGACGGGATGGTGGTGCGAAGTGGTTGACGGGGAAGCTGTGCTGACGAGGCGTCAGAGGCCCGGCGGGGACGGGTCGAACGGCGCGACCAGGAAGTGCTCGCCGTCCGCGTCGTAGTCGTAGATCAGTGCGGTGCGCCCGGCGGTGAGCTCCGGTTCCGCTTGCGGGGTGCGGACCTGCACGGTGGCGGTGGAGCCGTCCCCGGCGGTCACCTCGGCCTGTCCGAAGTCGGCCGTCACCCGGCCGGTGCGGATCACGCAGACCCGGCCGACGAAGTCGCCCCGGGTGACCGGCCGGTCCTCGGGGAACAGTCGCCGCAGCGGTCGGACGAGCACCCGGGTGCCCGCCCAGGAGGCGACCAGCGCGACGACGAACACGCCGCCGCGCGCCGGTGCCCCGGAGGTGAGGACGGTGCCGGACAGGCTGACGAACCAGGCGAGCGCGACCAGCAGCGACACCGCCACCGTCGCGGGCACCCCGCCCAGTCCCAGCGCGTCCAGCACGCCCCCGTGGTGGCCCGTGCCGTGGGCTCCGTCGGCGGTCCCCCCGTCGGCGGTCCCCCCACCGGCGCCGTGCCCGCCGGACGCCCCGTGGGCCACGTTCCCCCCGACACCGTGCCCCCCGGCACCGTGTCCGACGTGACCCGCCGGGCCCACATGTCCGGCGTGCCCGGCACCCAGGTGGTGCCCGACGCCGTGCCCCCCGTGCACGGCGTCGAACCCCA
The DNA here is from genome assembly GCF_042786665.1 of Kitasatospora sp. NPDC059146. Classification (NCBI taxonomy): domain Bacteria; kingdom Bacillati; phylum Actinomycetota; class Actinomycetes; order Kitasatosporales; family Streptomycetaceae; genus Kitasatospora; species Kitasatospora sp. NPDC059146. The sequence continues at coordinate 40,131 of NZ_JBHZCY010000053.1, forward strand.
GGCCGCCGATCAGCATCAGCAGCCAGTACCCGACGACCACCACCAGCGCGAAGCTGAACAGCGCCGTCGGAAAGGCCAGCGCGGCCGCGAAGAAGTCCCCCGTCCCGGCCATGCCCCCCGCCTTTCCCCCGGCACCGGGCATCGGCGCCGCAGAGATCATGGCAGCGGGCGGGACGTTCGCACATTGCCAGGATCCGGCAATCTTTACGGCCTTTTGACACCCTGGTACGCGCGCTGCCCGTGACACTGTGACGGTCGGGCAACAGAACGGACTTGAGCAGGTCACCCGGGGTTTCGGCGGGCCGGGAGACGCGCCGCGGAAGGCGGGGCGCGGGAGCCCTACAGCGGCTGTTCCGGCCAGTTCAGCAGCCGCGCGCCCATCGCCGCCGTCTCCAGGGTGAAGCGTTGCAACGCGTCCGAGGGGTCGTAGCCCGTGAGCGCCTTGATCCGCTCCAGGCGGTAGCCGAGGGTGCGCACGCTCAGCCCCAGCCGACGCGCCGCCTCCGCGTTCACGTACGCCGCCTCCGCCTGCACCGCGATGGTGTCCAGCAGCGGACGGGCCCCGCCGCGCGCCTCGGTCAGCGGGCCGAGGACGCTGCGCACCAGGTCGGCCATCGCGGCCCGGTCGCGCATCAGCACCGGGAACACCAGCAGCTCCTCGGCCTTCAACTGGCAGGCCGACAGCCCCAGTCGCTGCGCGTAGTCCAGCGCGTCCAGCGCCTCGTCGTAACTGCGCAGCACCCCGCTCGCCCCCGAGTGCCGGCGGCCGGTCGCCACCCGCAGCACCGGCCGGTAGCCGGGCCCGGGGCGCAGCGTCAGTTCGGCGAAGGCCTCCAGCACGGCCCGCTCGGAGTCCGGGGCGATGCAGACCAGCCGGCCGTCCTTGCTGGCGAGCAGGACGTCCCGCTCGCCGAAGCGCCCGGTCAGCTCCCGCTCCACCCGGTGCAGCATCGGATGCACGTCCGCGAACGGTTCGTCGCCCACCGCCACCGCCACCGTGTAGGCGCCCGCCAGCCGCAGCCCGAACCGCTCCGCGCGCTCGGCGAGCAGCCCCAGGTCGCTGCGGCCGTGCAGCAGGTCGTCGATGAACTCCCTTCGGGCCGCCTCCTCCTGACGGACCGCCAGGCGCTGGGACCGCTCGTGGCCCTCGCCCAGCGCGGCCAGCGCGGCGTCGGTGGCGGCCAGCACCGCGTCACCGGTCCGGCGCAGCTCGCCGACACTGCTCGCGGCGGCCGTCCCCGGCAGCGTCTGCCAGGCCCGCCGGGCCGCCGCCAGGCAGTGCGAGACCACCTCGCGCAGCCCGTAACCGGCCTCGGCGCACTGCTCGCCGAGCCGGCGCAGCGCCTCCAGCTCGTCCCGGCGGGGCAGGCGCCCGGTGCGGGAGGTGTCGGCGAGCAGGGCGAGGTACGCCTCGGCCAGCTCGTTCGGTATGTCGCACTCGTCCGTCTCGTTCACCGTTACTGCCAACCCCCGTGTGGCCTGCGATTTCGGCGCTGAACGTTATCAGGATCCATACGCCCGGGAGCCGTTCCCGCTACCGCTCGCGGAAGTGCAGCACGAAGCGCGCGCTGCTGCCGTCGATCCGGCGCCGGACGTACAGCGACGGCGTGCCGTCCGGCGTGCAGCTGACCCCCTCGCGGACCAGCAGCGGGGTGCCCGCCGGGACGCCCAGCAGTTCGGCGTCCGCGAGGTCCGCGCCGATCGCGCCGAAGGCCCGCCAGTCGTACTCCAGCTCCACCCCGGCGGCCCGGGCCAGGTCCAGCACCAGGTTCCCGGCGTGGCCGGGCCGTACCAGCTCGGCGGGCAGCGGACCGAACGGCACCCAGTAGCTGCACGCCGCCCGGGCCCGGCCGCCGAGGCGGATCACCGAGTCCAGCCGGTGCAGCTCGCCCGGCGCCCGGCCCAGCTGGCGGGCCGCCTCCTCGTCCTCGGCCGAGCCGGTCACCGGCGGGGCGGCCACCACGAACTCGCCGTCGCCGCGACCCCCCGCCGGCACGGCCTCGTGCACGCTGCCCAGGTCGAAGCGCTGGCTGCGCGGGTCCACCGCGATCGAGACCCGGACGGCGGGCGGGCGGACGAAGGTGCCCACGCCCCGGCGGATCTCCACCACCGCGGCCCGCTCCAGCTCCGCGACGGCCTGCCGCACGGTCAGCCGGTTCACGCCGAACTCGGCGCTCAGCTCCGGCTCGCTCGGCAGCCGGGCGCCCGCGGGGTAGCCGCCCGCGTCGATCCGGTCCTGGAGCCGGCGGGCCAGCCGGCGGTAGACCGGGGTGTTCGGGCTGTCGGGGGGAGTGCTCGGAGGGTTCTCGGGAGTGCTCGGGGGAGTGCCCGGGGGAGTGCCCGGGGGGTTCGTCGCCACGGACCGATCCTACGAAGCCGAGGGCCCCGCCCCGGGTCGCCGTGGCGGGCCGGCGGCGGTGGGATGGAGGGGTGCCCCGCGCCCGCCGGGGGAATTGGACATCTAGACGTCTAGATGTCCTACTGGACGTTCAGCCCTCCCGTGTGCGGCTTCACCGAAAGGCCCTCGCATGTCCCTGGTCAACTTCCGCGACTCCGCCGTCCTCAGCGACCCGGAGGGCCTGCTGATCCGCCCCGGCGTGCTGTACCGCTCCGCCCAGCCCTTCCCGGCCGCCGACGAGGCCGTCGTCGCCCAGCTGCGCGCCTGCGACATCCGCACCGTCGTCGACCTGCGCGACCCCCGCGAGACCCGGCCCGACGACTGGGCCGCCGCCGAGGCCGCCGGGATAGCCGTGGTCGCCGCCCCGGTGAACCCGGCCACCGACGCCCTCACCGCCCACATGGCGACCATGACCACCGCCGCCGACCTCGGCGAGTTCTACCTGCTGCTCGCCGAATCCGCCCCCGAGGCCGTCGCCGCCGCCGTCGAGGCCACCACCCGCCCCGGCGCCGTCCTGCTGCACTGCGCCGCCGGCAAGGACCGCACCGGCCTGCTCACCGCCCTGCTGCTCGACCTCCTCGGCGTCCCCGCCGACCGGATCGTCGAGGATTACGCCCGCACCGCCGAGGCCCTCCCGCAGATCTTCGCCAACCTCGCCGAGCGCCACCGCACCGCCCTCAACGACCGGGGCACCGCCACCCGCGTCACCGACTCCGAGGGCCGCACCCTCACCATCCCCGCCCCGCTGCTCCAGGCCCCGGCCGAGGCGATGTCGGTCTTCCTCGGCCACGTCCGCACCCGTCACGGCGGCGCCGAGGCCTTCCTCCCCGCCTGCGGCGTCCCGGCCGCCACCCTCGCGGCCTTCCGCAGCAAGGCGGCGGTGCCCGCAGCCCCCGCAGTCTGACGGGCCAGGGCCGGGGCCGGGGCCACCGGAGGGGGCGTCAGACGTCCCGGCGCCGCACCACGACCACCGTCACCGCCACCGAGACGACCGCCCACGCCCCCATGGTGATCCAGGAGTCCAGCACGCTCGGCGCCCACTTGCTGATCGTGGTCGAGGAGTCGGGGTTGTAGGTGAGCAGGTTGACGGTGTCCATCGGCAGGTGGGCGCCGATCTCGTGCAGCCAGCGGTAGCGGTCCCCGCCGAACATCAGCGGCAGGATGAAGAACAGCAGCACCAGGGAGACGATCGAGGCGGTGGCGTGCCGCAGCACGGCGCCCAGGGCCATCCCGATCAGCGCGCAGACCGGCACGATCAACGCGTAGGCGAGGACGGCCTGGAGGCTGACCCCTTCGGTGATGGAGAGCCCGACGTGCCGGGAGGCCAGCATCGCGTTGCCGCCGAAGAAGGACACCGTGGACACCACCGCCCCGGCCAGCGCGGTGATCCCGCCGACCAGCAGCACCTTGGCGGCGATCACCCCGCGCCGGTCGGGCACGGCCGCGAAGGTGGTGCGGATCATGCCGGTGGTGTACTCGCCGAACACGGTGATCGCGCCGAGGCTGCCGGCCGCGATCGCCATCAGGTAGCAGGCGGTGCTGCTGAGGCTGTGGTGAAGCGCGTCGTACCGGTACGGCGGGAAGCCGGGCATCGGCCGCGGCGGGTGGTCGATGTACGTCAGGTCGGAGTGGACGGCGTTCAGGTTGATCCCGATCGCGACCAGCGAGGCCAGCGCCAGCACCCAGTACGTCGACCGCAGCGAGCGCAGTTTGATCCACTCGGCGGCGAGCAGGTCGGTGAACCGGGGCGCGGGTTCCGTCGAGCGGGCGCTCTCGGTGCGGATCAGGGTCGTGGTGCTCATCGGCTCTCTCCTGCCAGGTACTCGACGCTGTCGGCGGTCAGGGACATGAACGCCGACTCCAGGGACGACGTCCGGGTCGCCAGCTCGTGCAGCACCACGCCGTGGCGCAGCGCGAGTTCACCGATCCGGGCCGCGGCCATCCCGGTGACGACACCGAACTGCGGCTCCGACAGGCCGACTTCGGCCCCCTCGGTGCGCAACACGGGCACCAGTTGGGCGAGTTCCGGTGCCCGGACGGCCACGCTCGACTCCGCGTACCGGGCCGAGAACTCGCCCAGGCTCTCGTCGGCGATCAGCCGGCCGCGGCCGATCACCACCAGCCGGTCGGCGGTGTGCTCCATCTCGGCCATCATGTGGCTGGAGACGAAGACGGTGCGGCCCTCGTCCGCGAGGCGGCGGAACAGGCCGCGCACCCAGAGCACGCCCTCGGGGTCGAGGCCGTTCAGCGGCTCGTCGAAGAGCAGTACGGGCGGGTCGCCGAGCAGGGCCCCGGCGATGCCCAGGCGCTGCTTCATCCCCAGCGAGTAGCCGCCGATCCGCCGGTCCGCGGCCTTGCCGAGGCCGACCTCGGCGAGCACCTCGGCCACCCGGCCGAGCGGGATCCGGTTGCTGCGGGCCAGTGCGGACAGGTGGGCCCGGGCGCTGCGGCCGCCGTGCACGTCCCCGGCGTCCAGCAGGGCGCCGACGTGCCGCAGGCCGCGCGGGCGGCCGGCGAACGGCACCCCGTCGACGGTGACGGCGCCCGCGGTGGGGGTGTTGAGGCCCAGGACCATGCGCAGGGTGGTGGACTTGCCCGCGCCGTTGGGCCCCAGGAAGCCGGTGACGGTGCCCGGCCGGACGGTGAAGGTCAACTGGTCGACGGCCGTGGTGGCGCCGTACCGCTTGGTCAGTCGCTCGATCTCGATCACGGGGACAACGCTGCCGGTCGGGGGCGTGATCGGGCATCGGGCGGCGGGCCACAACCGGGAGCGGCGGCCCCCGCCCCGGGGATTACGCCCGCGGGCCGATGCGCCGTCCGACGGCCCGCCGCTACCATCGCGTCATGATCACCGAACCCCGCCCGCCGCTGCTCAGGCGCCTGCCCGCGGGCGTGTGGGTGGCGGCGTTCTGGACGTCCATCGTGGTGTTCCGGTTCTTCACCCGGGACAACGAGTTGAGCCACCTGTTCAATTACGACGGCAACACCGAGGACATGGCCCTGGTGGTCACCGCCGTGGTCACCACGCTGGTCGCCTTCCTGCTGGTGCGGCTGCCGCTGGCGGCGGTCGCGGTCGCGCTGGCGGGTGGCGTCTTCTCGCTCGGGATGTGGACGGTCACGGCGACCGCGCCGGTGCAGTTCCTGATCGCCGAGGCGGTGGTCGGCTACTGCGTGGTCACCCGCTCCCGCCTGCTCTCGACGATCGCGGTGGCGATGCCGCTGACCGTGCTCGCCACGCTGTTCGCCTGGGGCGCCGTCAACGGCTACCCGGTGAACCCGTACGCCTACCTGGGCATCGCCGCGACCGTCCTGATCGCCTGGCTGATCGGCAACACCGTCCGCCAGGGCCGCGCCCACACCGAGGCGCTGCGCGGCCGCGCCGCCGAGCAGGCCGTCACCGCCGAACGGCTGCGGATCGCCCGCGAGTTGCACGACATGGTGGCCCACAACATCGGCATCATCGCGATCCAGGCGGGCATGGGCAGCCGGGTCATGGACACCCAGCCCGCCGAGACCCGCAACGCGCTGAACGCCATCGAGGCCACCAGCCGGGAGACCCTGGCCGGGCTGCGCCGGATGCTCGGCGCGCTGCGGCAGGGCGAGGGCGAGTCCGCACCGCTCGAAGTGGCGCCCGGGCTGGACGAGTTGGAGCGGATGCGGGAGAAGGCGGCCGGCGCCGGGGTGCGGGTCGCGCTCAGCCGCAGCGGCGAGGCCCGGGCGCTGCCGCCCGAGGTGGACCTCGCCGCCTACCGGATCGTCCAGGAGGCGGTCACCAACGTGGTCAAGCACTCCGGCACCCGGGACTGCCACGTCACCGTCGCGTACGCGCCCGAGCACCTCGCCGTCACCGTCGTCGACCTCGGCGCCGGCACGCCCACGGCCACCCCCGGCACCGGCTACGGCCTGGCCGGGATGCGCGAGCGGGTCGCCCTGCTGGACGGCGAGTTCAGCGCCGGCCCGCGCCCCGGCGGCGGCTTCCGGGTGGCCGCCCTGCTGCCGCTCCCGGCCGTGCCCGCCGGGAGCCCCGAACCGACCCCCCTGGAGGTGGGACCGTGATCCGCGTCGTCCTGGTCGACGACCAGCCGCTGATCCGCACCGGCCTGCGCGTGCTCATCGCCGACGCCCCCGACCTGGAGGTGGTCGGCGAGGCCGGCAACGGCGCCGAGGCCGTCGACGTGGTCGCCCGACTGCGCCCGGACGTCGCCGTGATGGACATCCGGATGCCCGGCATGGACGGCATCGAGGCCACCCGCCGGATCCTCGCCGACCCGGACCTGCCCACCCACGTGCTGGTCCTGACCACCTTCGACGACGACGACTACGTGTACGGCGCGCTGCGCGCCGGGGCGAGCGGCTTCCTGGTCAAGGACCTCGCCCTGGAGACCATCCTGGACGGCGTCCGGGTGGTCGCCGCCGGGGACGCCCTGCTCGCGCCGGGCATCACCCGCCGGCTGATCGGCGAGTTCGCCGCCCGCCCGGACACGGCCGCCCGGCCGCGGACGTCCGCCGAGGGCATCACCGGGCGCGAACGCGAGGTGCTCACCCTGGTCGGCCGCGGCCTGTCCAACACGGAGATCGCCGAGGAACTCACCATCAGCGTGGCCACCGCCAAGGCGCACGTCGCCCGGCTGTTCACCAAGCTGGGCGCCCGGGACCGGGTCCACCTGGTCATCCACGCCTACGAGTTCGGGCTCGTCGCGCCCTCGTGACGGTGCCGCCCCGGTGGCCGGCCCCGGACAGCGCGAAGCGCCGGGGCGGGCCCGCACAGCCCGCCCCGGCGCTTCCCCCGTACCGGATCGTCAGGGCACAAGACCCCTCCGGCCCGTCCGATCCGTCGGTCCCGTCAGCTCCCGAGCTGCCCCACGCTGCTCGGGGGACGGCGTTCGGAGGTGTTCAGGCGACGTCGGTCGGTCCCCGACCGCTCAGTGCCCGACCGCTCAGTGCCCGACCGCTCAGTGCCCGACCGCTCAGTGGACGATCGCGTGCGAGATCTGGCACCCGCTGACCGCGTTCGACCAGGTCCCCTGCATCGCGAACGAGCCGGTCGCGAAGGCCACGTTCTGCGAGCCGCCGGTGCCGCCGACGCCCTTCCAGGCGCACTTGTCGGCGTTCTCCGAGCCGGAGGAGTCGGTCCAGCCGCCGGCCGGGTTCTGGTCGGTGACCGTCTCCGCGTACTCGTGGCCGAACACCATGGTCACGCCGTCCAGCAGGCCCGCACTGCCGCTGTTGACGTAGTTCTGGCCGCAGGAGGTGCCCATGTCGGTCACGTACGGGTCGTTGCTGAACGCCACGTCGCCGTAGGGGGAGGTGGCCGCGCCGCCGGTCAGCGTGGTGTCGCCGTTCCAGTCGTGCCAGGCGCAGAAGTTGCCGGTCGAGGTGTTGAACCCGTCCGGGTGGGTGCCGGTCGGCGAGAGCACCACGTACTGCACGTTGCGGTTGGCGGCCGCGGTGGTGTTGCCGAAGTGCCCGGCGGCCTTGATGGCCTCGTTGGCGATCTGGTTGCCGGTGGCCTGGCCCGGGGCGGTGGCCGAGTTGTCCACCCAGACCCCGGCCAGCGCGCCGCCGGTCGGGTAGCCGACGTGCGCGGCGGTGGAGCCGCAGGTGGTGGCGCCCTTGGCGACGCCCTCGCAGTACTGGGTCATGACGCCGGACCAGGTCTCGCTGTTGGTGCCGAGGCCCTTGTACAGCTGCTGCGCCCGGACGGCCTCGCCGGACGGGTCGCCGGACAGGGTGGTGTAGCCGTTGGCGTCGGTGCCCGCGGTGCCCCACTGGGAGCCCCAGAAGACCACGTACACCTTCGGGGCGCCGGTGGTGACGCCGATGCCGTCGACCCCGCCGCCGTACTTGAGGTTGGTGGTGCGGCTCGCGGCCGCGGAGGCGGCGTTGGCGTGCTCGGCGGCCTCCTTGGTCGGGACGGTGCCGTGCCGGTACGGGTGGGACTGCCCGGCGAACTCGCTGCCCGGCTGGTCGGCCTGGGCGGCCGGCGCGGCGGCGAAGCCGGTGGCGGCCAGCGCCAGCGCGCTGAGCCCGGTCAGGGCCCGGACCCGTGCCCGGCGGGAAGTGGGGGAGATGCCCATCGTGAGGGTTCCTCTCTCATGCCGACCGCACGCCGGTGGGGGCGCGGCGACACCGTGGGGGACAAAGGGGGAGGAGCGACGACGGCAGGCCGGTGTCCACCGACCGCCCGTCAGGGACGTTCGGTGGAACGGGGATGGGGGACCGGTTCACTGCCGACGGCGGGAAGCAAAGCACCGCCGCGGAAACCGGGTCAACGACGCCGGGAGTAAGACCAGCCCCAAGAGCGGCCCCGGACGAGGTATTGAACGTCAAAAACCCGCAGTTGACAGGTGGTTGACGCGCTTGACGAAGACATGCCTCAACAGTTGAAGGGGCCTTCTACACCGTATGGCGGCCCGCCCCGGCCCGGCCCGCCGTCCGGCTCAGCGCTGCGCGCCCTCGACCTCCGGGTCTTCCGTGCCCTGGACGTCGGTGCCCTGGACGTCCGCGCTCTGGAGCTCCGTGCCCCGGACCTCCGTGATGCGCATGATCCGCCCGTGCGAGTCCAGCACGACGTCGTAGGCGTTGCCGTGGCAGCCGTACGGATCGGCCGGGTCGCGTTCGGCCAGGCAGTCGTTGAGGTGGGTGACCAGTTCGTCCAGGTGGACGGGCCGCGCGCTCTCCCCGCGCGGGCGGTCGATCAGGGTGGCGGTGACGCCGGCCGCCGCGAAGCCGTAGTGGACGGGCGAGCCGGTGGCCTCGTAGCGGGGCGGGGTGCAGGCGAACCGGGCGGGCTGGGCGGTGAGTTCGGCCGGGTCGGCGGCGACCACGACCAGCACCTGGTGGCCGGGCCGCAGGGCGGGCGCGGTGCACTCCGGGGCGGGGTCGACGGGTGCGCCGGGTGCGGCGGCGACGGTGCCCGCGGCGGTGCCGGTGGCGGTGTAGGCCTCCTCGTCGGCGAAGTCGTCGTCGCCGTCCAGCAGCGGGTCGTCCAGGCCCTCGTCGGCGAGGGCCTCGGCCGAGGAGGCGGCGGTCACCGTCGGGCGGGAGTCCGCGGGGGTGCAGCCGGTGAGTCCGGCCAGGGTGAGTCCGGTCAGGGCGGCGGCGGCGAGGAGGGTACGGGGCACGGCCATGACACAAGTCTCCCCGGGCGGCGGCGGTGGTCGGTACCCGGGTACCACGAGCGGCGCGCACCGTACGGTTCCCGCCCCCGCCGGACGTGCGGGTCCGGTGGGGGCGGGAGGTTCAGGGGGCAGGCGCCAGGTGTCGGACGCCAGGGGCGAGGCGCCAGGCGCCAGGTGTCAGACCGTGACCGCCGGCTGCGCCTCGTACGCCCCGCGCACCCGCGCCTGCGCGGCCGCGTCCACGCCCAGGTGGTCCAGCCCGAGCAGCGCGGCGCCCAGCACCGGCGGCGCGACGACCACCCGCGGCTCGGCCAGCGGCGCGGCCCGGGCCAGCCGCTCCCTCAGGTTGTCGAGCAGCAGCGGCTGCCGGGAGGCGAGCACCCCGCCGCCGAGCACCACCGGGGTGGCGGAGTCCAGCAGGTCCAGCCGGCCGAGGGCGACCACGGCCAGCCGGACGATCTCGTCGGCCTGCCGGTCGATCAGCTCCCGGGCGACGGCGTCCCCGGCGTTCGCGACCGCGAACAGCACCCGGACGATCTCGTGCAGCCGGCTGGCCGGCAGGTGCCCGAGGTGGACGGCCTCGGCGACGGCCCCGGCGCTGGACAGGCCGAAGTGCTCGGCGATGGCCGCGGCGAGCCCGGTGGGCCCGCCGCGCCCGTCCTCCGCGCGGACGGCGTGCCACATGCTGCTGGCGGCCAGTCCGCCGCCGCCGCCCCAGTCGCCGGTGAGCTCGCCGAGGGCCGGGAAGCGGGCGGTGCGCCCGTCCGGCAGCAGCCCGACGCAGTTGATCCCGGCGCCGCAGACCACCGCGACCCCGCGCGGGCCGTCGGTGCCGGCCCGCAGCAGGCCGAAGGTGTCGTTGACGACGGTGTTGCTGAGCCCCCACGGGTGCGATTCCAGGGCTGCGCGCAGCGCCTCCTCCTCCACCGGGAGGTCGGCGTTGGCCAGGCAGGCGCTGACGTGGCTGGTCAGCACGCCGCGGAAGGACGGGAATCCGGCCGCCGCGGCGGCCTCCTCGACCAGCGGGGCGAGGCCCGCGACGGCCGCCGCGCCGCCGATCTTCTGCGGGGCGAAGCCGCCGCCGCGGGCGGTCCCGCGGACGGTGCCGTCGGCGCCGATCAGGGCGACGTCGGTCTTGGAGTTGCCCGCGTCGATGGCGAGGACGCCGGGCAGGAGTGGTTCGGGCTGGTGGGTCATCAGGTCCCCGCGGCTCGTACGTGGCCCGGCCGCGAGCTCCGGCCGGGGACCGGGCCCCCACGCGGGGGGCCCGGTGAGGGCTCTCAGGCCCAGGAGAGGTGCTCGCGGTTGTGGGCGAGCAGCCGGTCCGTGAGCCGGTCGGCGAGTTCGATCTGGCCGACCAGCGGGTGCGCGAGCAGGGCGTCGAAGACCCGGTCGCGGCCGCCGCGCAGGGCGGCGTCGAGCGCGAGGTGCTCGTACGAGGTGACGGCGGCGACCAGGCCGGCGAACAGCGGCTCGACCGGCCGTTGCGGCAGCGGCCGCACGCCGCGGGCGTCCACCTCGGCGGGCACCTCGATGACGGCGTCGTCCGGCAGGAACGGCAGCACCCCGTCGTTGCGGGTGTTGACGACCTGGACGGAGGTCCCGCCGCCGGTGCCGAGCAGGGCGGCGATCAGCTGGACGGCGGCCTCCGAGTAGAAGGCCCCGCCGCGCTTGCCGAGCAGTTCCGGCTTGGTGTCGAGGGCCGGGTCGGCGTACAGCTCCAGCAACTGCCGTTCGATCTCGGCGACCTGGGCGGCCCGCGAGCCCTGCACCCTGAGCTCCTCGACCACCGCGTCGTGCTGGTAGAAGTAGCGCAGGTAGTAGGAGGGCACCACGCCGAGCCGCTGCACGAAGGCCTGCGGCAGGTGGAGGTCCTCGGCGATCTCCTTGCCGAAGTCCCGCAGCAGTTCCGGCAGCACCTCGCGGCCGCCGGCGGCCCCCGGGCCGTCCAGCAGGGTGACCCCGCGCTCCCAGGTGAGGTGGTTGAGCCCGACGTGGTCCAGCCGGACCAGCTCCGGGTCCACCCCCAGGTGCCCGGCGAACTTGCGCTGGAAGCCGATGGCGACGTTGCACAGCCCGACGGCCTTGTGCCCGGCGCTCTGCAGGGCCCGGGTGACGATGCCGACCGGGTTGGTGAAGTCGACGATCCAGGCGTCCGGGTTGGTGCGGCGGACCTGCTCGGCGATGTCCAGGACGACCGGCACGGTGCGCAGCGCCTTGGCGAGCCCGCCCGCGCCGGTGGTCTCCTGGCCGACGCAGCCGCACTCCAGCGGCCAGGTCTCGTCCTGGTCGCGCGCGGCCTGGCCGCCGACCCGCAGCTGGAGCAGGACGGCGTCGGCGTCGGCGACACCCGCCGCCAGGTCGGTGGTGACGGTGACGGTGGCGGAGTGGCCCTGCTTGGCGAAGATCCGCCGGGCCAGTCCGCCGATCAGCTCCAGCCGTTCGGCGGCCGGGTCGATCAGGACCAGTTCGCCGACCGGCAGGGTGTCGCGCAGCCGGGCGAAGCCGTCGATCAGCTCCGGGGTGTACGTCGAACCGCCGCCGACGATGGCCAACTTGAGTGCGGACATCAGCCCTTGACCCCTGTCAGTGTCACGCCTTCGATGAAGGCCTTCTGTGCGAAGAAGAAGAGGACGATCACCGGTGCCATCACCAGCAGGGTGGCGGCCATGGTGAGGTTCCAGTTGGTGTGGTGGGCGGCCTTGAACGACTCCAGGCCGTAACTGAGCGTCCAGGCCTGCTGGTTGTTGCTGGCGTAGATCTGCGGGCCGAAGTAGTCGTTCCAGCAGTAGAAGAACTGGAACAGGGCGACGGCGGCGATGGCCGGCTTGGCCATCGGCAGCACGACCCGCAGCAGGGTGCGCAGGTCGCCGCAGCCGTCGATCCGGGCGGCCTCCAGGTACTCCTTGGGGATGGTCAGCAGGAACTGGCGCAGCAGGAAGATCGAGAAGGCGTCGCCGAAGGCCATCGGGATGATCAGCGGCCAGAGCGAGCCGCCGAGGCCCAGCTGCTTGGTCCAGAACAGGAACATCGGGATGACGGTGACCTGCGGCGGCAGCATCATCATCGCGATGACGGCCATCAGGGCCAGGTTGCGGCCGCGGAAGCGGAACTTGGCGAGCGCGTAGGCGACCGGCAGGCTGGAGACGACGGTCAGCAGGGTGCCGGCGCAGGCGTACACCAGGGTGTTGCGCCACCAGGTGAGGAAGCCGGGGGTGTGCCAGACCTGGCCGTAGTTGCCCCAGTTCCAGGAGGTGGGCCAGTAATCGGTGGTGAGCGCCTGCTGGTCGTTCATCACCGAGGTGAGGAAGACGAAGACGAAGGGCAGCAGGAAGAACAGCGCGGCGGCGATCGCCAGCGAGTGCACCGCCACCCAGTTGAGCAGCGCGCGGCGCCGGGCGGCGCGGGCGGCCGCGGTGCCGGTGCGGGAGGCGCCCGCGGGGGGCTTCGGGAGCGTGGAGCTGAGAGTCATGGTCGGGTCCTCACTGTCCGCTAGTCGTCGCTCGCCATGAAGCCGGACTTGCGGCGGAGCAGGATCGAGGTGACGGCCATCGAGATGACGAACAGCACCATCGCGACGGCGCAGGCCGCACCGTAGTTGAAGCGCTGGAAGCCGAGGTTGTAGACCATCTGGGGCAGGGTCCAGGTGGAGCCCTGGGGGTAGCCGGGTTCGAACTGCTGGCCGGAGTTGCCCGCGATGCCGCTGGCGACCTTCCCGGCGACGATCGCCTGGGTGTAGTACTGCATGGTCTGGATGACCCCGGTGACCACCGCGAACATGATGATCGGCGAGATGTTCGGCAGCGTGACGTACCGGAACCGCTGGAACGGGCCGGCGCCGTCCAGTTCGGCCGCCTCGTACTGCTCCTTGGGGACGTCCAGCAGCGAGGCCATGAAGATGACCATCAGGTCGCCGATGCCCCACATGGCGAGCAGGGTGAGCGCGGGCTTGGACCAGTCCGGGTCGGCGAACCAGCCGGGCTGCGGCAGGCCGAGCTCGCCCAGCAGGTGGTTCAGCGGGCCGGTGCCCGGGTTGAGCAGGAAGGCGAAGGCGACGGTGGCGGCCACCGGCGGGGCCAGGTACGGCAGGTAGAAGACGGTGCGGAAGAAGCCCGCGCCGGTCTTGACCTTGGTGATCAGCATCCCGATGCCGAGCCCGAAGGCGACCCGCAGCGACACCATGATCAGCACCAGCCACAGGGTGTTGCGCAGGCCCTGCCAGAAGGTCGGCAGCTGGTTGAGCACGTAGTCCCAGTTCTTGAGGCCGTTGAAGGTCGCGGCGCCGATGCCGTTGTACCGGGTGAAGGAGAAGTAGGCGGTGGAGACCAGCGGGTAGACGAAGAAGACGCTGAACCCGATCAGCCAGGGGGAGAGGAAGGCGAGGGTGCGGGCCGCCTCCCGGCGGCGCTTCCGGCGCAGCAGCTGCTGCGTGGAGGGCGTCGCCGGGTCGGTGGTCGCGGCGCCCTTGCGGGTGCCGAACGCGATTGACATGGGGTGCTCCGTGGACCGTTCCCGCTACTTCGCCTGGGCGATGTCGGTGTCGACCTGCTTGGCCGTGGCGGCGAGGCCCGCCTTGAGATCGGTCTGCTTGCCGGACTCGTAGTCGTAGCCGAGGTTCTGCAGCGAGACGATGTAGGCGCCGCCGTTGACGCTGGCCGGGGTGGTGCCCGAGTTCGGGTTCTTGGCGACGTCCAGGAAGGTCTTGAAGTTCGGGTCGCTGACCAGCTTCGGCGAGCTCAGCGCGTCGAAGGTGCTCGGCACGTTGTGGATGGCGTTGGCGAAGTTGACCACGGCGTCCGTGTCGGTGGTCAGGAACTTCACGAACTCCCAGGCCGCGGTCTGCTTCTTGCTGGTGCTGGCGATGCCGACGATGGTGCCGGTCTGGTAGCCGCGGCCGTAGGTGTCGGCCTGGTCGTCCGGCACCGGGAACGGCGCGGTGGCCCAGTCGAAGTCGGGCTTGTTCTCGGCGAGCGAGGCGGTCCGCCACTCACCGTCGATGGCCATCGCGACCTGACCGGTGTGGAAGGGGTTCTTGGCGCTGAACTCCTCGCCGAAGGTGGCGCGGTACTTCTCCAGCTTGGCGTAGCCGCCGAGCTGGTCGACCATGCCCTTCTGCCAGTCGAGCATCGCGGCGACCTTGGGGTCGGTGGCCAGGTTCGACTTGCCGTCGGCGCCGAAGTAGGTGGCGCCGTACTGGCCGAGGAAGTGCTCGGTGGTGGACTCGTAGCCGTGGTACAGCGGCATGAAGCCGAGCTGCTTGTACGAGTCGCCGTCGGCGAGCGTCAGCGCCTTGGCGTCCGCGGCGAACTCGCTGAAGGTCTTCGGCGGCGCGGAGATGCCGGCCGCGGCGAAGGCCTTCTTGTTGTAGTACAGGCCGTACGCGTCGCCGAGCAGCGGCAGTGAGCACTGGTTGCCCTGGAACTGGGTGTAGTTGAGCATCGCGGCCGGGAAGGTCTTGGCCGCGTCGATGCCGCTCTTCTGCAGCTGGGGCTTGAGGTCGACGAACGCCTTCGTCGAGCAGAACATGCCGACGTTGTTGGTGGTGAAGGAGGACACCACGTCCGGCGCGTCGTCCCCGCCGGCCCGCAGGGCCTGGTTGACCTTGTCGTCCGCGACGTTGCCGACCGGCTTGACGTGGATGTTGGGGTGGGCCTTCTCGAAGGCGGCGATGGTGTCGTTGATCGCCTTCACCTCGTTGTCCTGGCTCCAGCCGTGCCAGAAGGTGATGGTGACGTCCTTGCCGCTGGCGGAGTCGTCGTTGCCGCCGGACTCGCTGGAACCGGTGCAGGCGGAGGCGAGCAGGGCCAGGACGGCGCTGCCGGCGACGGCGGCGACGGTGCGGCGGCCTCTGCGGGAGGGGGTGGCGTGCACTTCGAGGTCCTCCTGGGGGTGCGCGGACAGGCGTCATTGCCTCGGGGCCCGCGTAGGGGTTGGGGGAGAGGTGGGTGCAGGGCGTCTTGGGGAGCGGGAGCAGGGAAGCGGGGGGAGCGGGGGAGCGGGGAGCGCTAGTGGGTGGAGAAGACCGCCTCACGGGCGTCCGTGAGGGCCCGTTGCAGGGCGCCGAGCAGGACGGGCGAACCGGACAGGGCACTGCTGCGGATCTCCGGCCGGGCGTGGCAGACCCGGGCCAGTTCGTCCTCGACGAGCGCGCGCAGGCGTTCGCCGCCCGCGTTCGGCACCGCGCCGGAGAGGACCACCAGCTGGGGGTCGACCACGGCGACGATCACGGACAGCCCGACGGCGAGCCGCCCGGCCAGTTCGGTGAGGAACGCGTCGCCGGCACCCGGGGTCTCCAGGGCCTTGGCGACCGACTCCTCGGCGGTGGGCGCGCCGAGCCCGTGCTCGCGGGCCAGGGTCCGGACGGCGACCGCCCCGACCTGGTCCTGGAAGCCGCCGAACTTGCGGCGGCGGGCGTCCCACTCGACCGGCGAGCCGGGCACCGGCATGTAGCCGACCTCCCCGGCGCCGCCGGTGAAGCCGCGGTGCAGCCGCCCGGCGATCACGACCGCGGCGCCGACCCCCGACTCGGCCCAGAGCAGCACGAAGTCCTCGAAGCCGGCCGCCGCACCGGAGACCTGCTCGGCGACCGCGGCCAGGTTCACGTCGTTCTCGATCGACACCGGCGCGCCGATCGCCCCGGTCAGCTCCTCCACCAGCCGCGGCGAGTGCCAACCGGGCAGGTGCGAGGCGTAGCGCAGCTTCCCGGTGACCGGGTCCGGCGCACCGCCGAGCCCGATCGCGACCGTCCGCAGACCCCCCGCGGGCACCCCGGCGGCGCGCACCGCCTCGGCGACGGCCGCGGCCACCCGCGGCACGGTCCCGGCGGCCGGGACGCCCTTGGTCGACACGGTGTGCTCGGTCAGCGTGTTGCCGGTGATGTCGGCGACGGCGACCCGGATCCCGCTGTTGGTGACGTCCAGCCCGGCCACGTACCCGGCCGCCGGATTCACCTGGTACAGCTGCGCGTTGGGCCCCGGCCCACCCTCCGTCGTCCCGACCGGCAGCACCAGCCCGGCCGCCTCCAGCCGGGACAGCAACTGCGAGGCCGTCGGCTTCGACAACCCGGTCAACGCGCCGATCTGCGTCCGGGACAACGGCCCGTTCTCCAGCAGCAGTTCCAGCGCGGCCCGGTCGTTGATGGCGCGCAACAGGCTCGGCGTACCGGCGAGTGGAGCCTTGGCGGTGCTCTTGGTCATGCCGGGATCCTCCCCTTCCGCCGCCCCTGCGTGAACTGTTAGGAAACTTTCCAGTCGCTCGGAACAGGACCGTACGATCCCCGTCAGCACAGTGTCAATGCCCCCCACACCCTCGGATGCCGAAGCGTTACCGGACCCACGGCGGGCCCCACCCCCACCCCGGCGGGGGCGGGACTCCTGAAGAAGAGGGGATTGCGGTGTGGCCCCTCGGCGCACCGAGAGACGACACCAATGGAAACGAAGTGAAATGGGGGAGGTCGCCTTTCGGGCTCTCGCTGGATCGTTGAGGGCTTCCTTGAATTGCTTGCGGTGCCCCTCGGCAGGCCGAGGGGCACCGCAAGAAAAACCCGATATCAGCAGAAGGGGGTCTTGGGAAATCGAGAGGGAAATAAGGACTGGAAGGGCTCAGGCCTCCTCCAGGGAGAGGCGTGCAGTGGAAGTACTGGTCGACAACGATGCCCCCTTGGCGAGCCAAGGGGGCATCGGGGCCATATAGAGGAAGGTTCTATTTTTTTGCTGCCCGCCTCGCACGAGTGCTGAGGCGGGCAGCAAA
>NZ_JBHZCY010000054.1:0-56604 GCF_042786665.1 Kitasatospora sp. NPDC059146
GAGCATCCTCCCGCGCCCGGGTCGGCCCGGTCATCCTGGTATGTCGTGCGGTGTCACTGTCCGATCACTTCTGCTCGGTCACTTCTGCGCGGTCATGTCCGCTCGGTCGGGTCCGCTCGGTCACTTCGCTTCGCTGATCGCCCGGTTGAGCAGGACGACGTTGACGCCCTCGTTGCCGAGGAAGCCGAGCGAGCGGCTCTCGGTGTACTTGTCGACCAGCCCGGCGACCGTCTCCACCGGCAGCTTGCGCTCCTTGGCGACCCGGTTCACCTGCTCCTTGGCGTAGACCACCGAGATGTGCGGGTCGAGGCCGGAGCCGGAGGCGGTCAGCGCGTCGGCCGGGACGCTCGCCGGGTCGACGCCGTCGAACGCGGCGACGGCGGCGCGGCGGTCGTTGACGGCCTTGAGCAGGTCGTCGCTGTTCGGACCGAGGTTGCTGGCACCGGAGTTGTCACCGGCGTAGTTGTTGGCGGAGGGCCGGGGCTGGAACCACTTCGGGTCCGGCACCGGGTCCTCCTTCGGGTCGTCCGGGTTCTTCTTGGGCAGGTTGTAGTTCTGGCCGAGGAGGCTGGAACCGACCTGCTTGCCGTCGGACTTCACGATCGAGCCGTTGGCCTTGTCGCTGAACGCGACCTGGCTGATCCCGGTGACCAGCAGCGGGTAGGCGACTCCCAGGATCACCGTGAGCACGAGCAGCGCGCGCAGCGCGGTCCAGTGCGTACGGATGGTGGTCGGCAGGGGCTTGGACATGGTGTTTTCTCCTTCCCTGCGTCAGCTGAGGCCGGGGATGAACTGGACGATCAGGTCGATCAGCTTGATGCCGACGAACGGCACCACCAGACCGCCGAAGCCGTAGACCCCGATGTTGCGGCGCAGCAGCGAACTGGCGTCGGACGGGCGGTACTTCACGCCGCGCAGGGCGAGCGGGATCAGGCCGATGATGACCAGGGCGTTGAAGATGATCGCCGAGGTGATCGCGGACTGCGGGCTGTGCAGGCCCATGATGTTGAGGTGGCTCAGGCCCGGGTAGACCCCGGCGAACATCGCGGGGATGATCGCGAAGTACTTGGCCACGTCGTTGGCGATCGAGAAGGTGGTCAGCGCACCGCGGGTGATCAGCAGCTGCTTGCCGATCTCCACGATCTCGATCAGCTTGGTCGGGTTGGAGTCCAGGTCGACCATGTTGCCGGCCTCCTTGGCCGCCATGGTCCCGGTGTTCATCGCGACGCCGACGTCGGCCTGGGCGAGCGCGGGGGCGTCGTTGGTGCCGTCGCCGGTCATCGCGACCAGCTTGCCGCCCTCCTGCTCCTTCTTGATCAGGGCCATCTTGTCCTCGGGCGTGGCCTCGGCGAGGAAGTCGTCCACGCCGGCCTCCTCCGCGATCGCCTTGGCGGTCAGCGGGTTGTCGCCCGTGATCATGATGGTCTTGATGCCCATCCGGCGGAGCTCGTCGAACCGCTCCCGCATGCCCTCCTTGACCACGTCCTTGAGGTGGATGACCCCCAGGACGCGGGCGGGACGGCTGCCGACCTTGGCGGCCACCACCAGCGGGGTGCCACCGGCGGCGGAGATGCCGTCGACCAGGGTGGCGACCTCGTCGCCGACCGAACCGCCGTTCTCGGTGACCCAGTTGGAGACCGAGCCGGCCGCACCCTTGCGGACCTGGTGGACGCCGTCGGCCTCGTCCAGGTCCACGCCCGACATCCGGGTCTGGGCGGTGAACGGGACCCAGGTGGCGTGCGTCAACTCGCCCTGGGCGCGGGCCCGCAGGCCGTACTCGGTCTTGGCCAGGACCACGATCGAGCGGCCCTCGGGGGTCTCGTCCGCGAGCGAGGAGAGCTGGGCGGCGCCGGCCAGTTCGTCCGTGGACACGCCCGGGGCGGGCAGGAACTCGGCGGCCTGGCGGTTGCCCAGGGTGATGGTGCCGGTCTTGTCGAGCAGCAGGGTGTTGACGTCGCCGGCGGCCTCGACGGCGCGGCCGGACATCGCCAGCACGTTGCGCTGGACCAGGCGGTCCATGCCCGCGATGCCGATCGCGGAGAGCAGCGCGCCGATGGTGGTCGGGATGAGCGCCACGATCAGGGCGACCAGGACGATCATCGACTGCGGGGCGCCCGCGAAGGTGGCCATCGGCTGGAGGGTGACGACCGCGACCAGGAAGACGATGGTCAGCGAGGCCAGCAGGATGTTGAGCGCGATCTCGTTCGGCGTCTTCTGCCGGGCGGCGCCCTCGACCAGGGCGATCATCCGGTCGATGAAGGACTTGCCGGGCTCCGAGGCGATCTTCACCACGATCCGGTCGGACAGCACCTTGGTGCCGCCGGTCACCGCGGAGCGGTCGCCGCCGGACTCGCGGATGACCGGCGCGGACTCACCGGTGATCGCCGACTCGTCGACGGACGCGACGCCCTCGACCACGTCGCCGTCGCCGGGGATGACCTGCCCGGCCTCGACCACCACGTGGTCACCGAGCTGGAGCGCGGTGCCGGGCACCTCCTCCTCGGCCTGGGTGGCGGGCCAGTCGGTGAGCCGGCGGGCGACGCTCTCGGTCTTGGTCTTGCGCAGGGTGTCGGCCTGGGCCTTGCCGCGGCCCTCCGCGACGGCCTCCGCCAGGTTGGCGAAGATCGTGGTGAGCCAGAGCCAGACGGTGATCGCCCAGGCGAACACCGACGGGCTGGCGATCGCGGAGACGGTGGTGACCACCGAGCCCACCTCGACCACGAACATCACCGGGTTCTTGACCATCACCCGGGGGTCGAGCTTCTTCACCGCGTCCGGCAGGGACGCGAGGATCAGCTTCGGGTCGAGGAGGCCGCTCTGCACTCTGTGCGGCGCGGCGGGCTCGGCCTTGTCGTCGGCCGGTGCGGGGTTGAGCGTAGGGGTGGACATCAGGAGAGACCTTCCGCGAGCGGCCCGAGGGCCAGGGCCGGGAAGTAGGTGAGGCCGACGACGATCAGGATCACGCCCGACAGCAGGCCCACGAACAGCGGCTTGTGGGTGGGCAGGGTGCCCGGAGTGGCCGGAACCGGCTGCTGCTGGGCGAGCGAGCCCGCCAGCGCCAGGACGAAGACGATCGGCAGCAGTCGGCCGAAGATCATCGCCAGGCCGAGCGCGGTGTCGTACCAGTCGGTGTTGACGGTGATGCCGCCGAAGGCCGAGCCGTTGTTGTTGGCGGCCGAGGTGAAGGCGTACAGCACCTCGGAGAAGCCGTGGGCACCGGAGTTGAGCATTCCGGCCCGCTCGCCCGGCAGGGCCATCGCCACACCGGTGCCGACCAGCACGAGGGTCGGGGTGGTGAGGATGTACAGCGAGGCGAACTTCATCTCCCGGCCGCCGAGCTTCTTGCCCAGGTACTCGGGGGTGCGGCCGACCATCAGGCCGGCGACGAACACCGCGACGACCGCCAGGATCAGCATGCCGTACAGGCCGGAGCCCACACCGCCGGGCGCGATCTCGCCCAGCATCATGTTGAAGACCGTCAGACCGCCGCCGAACGGGGTGAACGAGTCGTGGAAGGAGTTCACCGCACCGGTCGAGGTCAGCGTGGTGGAGGCGGCGAAGATCGTGCTGGCGGCGATGCCGAAGCGCTGCTCCTTGCCCTCCATCGCCGCGCCCGCGGCCTGCAGGGCGGTGCCGTGGTGCGAAGCCTCGGACCAGGTCAGCAGGGCGGTCGAGGCGACCCAGAAGATGCCCATCACGGCGAGGATCGCGTAGCCCTGGCGGTTGTCCCCCACCATCCGGCCGAAGGTCCGCGGCAGGGCGAACGGGATCAGCAGGATCAGGAAGATCTCGACCAGGTTGGAGAAGCCGGTCGGGTTCTCGAACGGGTGCGCCGAGTTGGCGTTGAAGAAGCCGCCGCCGTTGGTGCCGAGGAGCTTGATGACCTCCTGGGAGGCCACCGGGCCGCCCGGGATCTTCTGCACCTCGCCGCTGAGGGTGGTCACGTCGGTGAAGCCGTGGAAGTTCTGGATCACGCCGGTGGCGGCCAGGACCAGGGCGAAGACGATCGAGATCGGCAGCAGCAGGCGCAGGTTGATCCGGGTGAGGTCCACCCAGAAGTTGCCGACCCGGTCGGTCCGGTTCCGGGTGAAGCCCCGGATCAGCGCGGCGACGACGGCGATGCCGACGGCCGCGGAGACGAAGTTCTGCACCGCCAGGCCCGCCATCTGCGCCAGGTGGCCCATCGCGGACTCACCGGCGTAGGACTGCCAGTTGGTGTTGGCGACGAAGGAGATGGCGGTGTTCCAGGCCTGGTGGCCCTCCATCTGCGGAACGCCCAGGTTCAGCAGCAGGTAGCCCTGGAGCCGGATCAGGCCGTAGAGGAAGAGCACCGAGACGGCCGAGAAGGCGATCACCGAGCGCAGGTACACCGACCAGCGCTGATCGGCGTCACCGTCGACGCCGATCACCTTGTAGATGCCGCGCTCGACTCTGAGGTGCTTGGAGGTGGTGAGGACCTTGGCGATGTAGTCGCCGAGGGGGCGGTAGCACAGGGCCAGCGCGCCGACGAGGGCGAGGGCCTGCAGCCAGCCCGCGAGAGTGGATCCCATGTCAGAACTTCTCCGGGAAGATCAGCGCCACGACGAGGTAGCCGACGAGAGCGACGGCCACGACCAGACCTGCGATGTTCTCCGCGCTCACAGCTTCTCCACCCCCCGCGCGATCAGGGCGATGACGGCGAACACGGCGACCGTGACACCGACGTAGATGAGATCGGACATGGGCTCCACCAGCGTGGTTCGGGAGATGCCGCGACCGGGCCGAATGGCTTCCGTGCGGCACCGGCGGACGACCGGCAGAGGAAGCAAATCAGCCGTCTAAGGCGCGTTAGGGCTCCCTGACGCCCTCCATACGGGTGAACGCAGTGCGTTGACGCGACCTTGACGTCCGCTTCACCGGGCCGAGACCGACGTGATCGGGCCGAGACCGTCGTGAGCCTGCCGGGACCCGGCACGCACCGGGCCCCGGTACGGCCGCAGCCGTACCGGGGCCCGTGGGTCCACCCGTCAGTCCCCTACCGCCCCCGCGGTCACATCCGCATCCGCAGGCGGCAGACCACCGCGTCGGTGTGCCGGCGCAGGGCGCGGTCGATCACGGCGCCGCGCCGGTTCTGCAGCGCGCGCTGCCACCAGTGGGCGGGCTCGACCTCGGGGATCAGCACGGTGAGCCGGTCGTACGCGTGCTCCTCGCCCAGCTGGTTGACGAAGTCGGCGATCGGCTGGCCGAGCCGCCGGTGGTCCTCCGCGATCTCCAGCAGGGGCACGCCGGGCTGCCACAGCTCCCAGTCCCGGCGCAGCGCCTCGGCGTCCGCCGGGTCGTGCACCACGGTCACCGCGAACACCTCGTCGCCCAGCGAGAGCGCCGCCGACAGTCCGTCCCGGGTGAGCCGGGTGATGGCCGTCACCGGGACCACCACCAGGCTGCGCTGACGGGTCACCGCGCCCGGCACCCGGCCGAGTTCCAGCCGCTCGCCGATCCGCCGGTAGCTGCGGTGGATCGCCTCGAACAGCACCACCAGCAGGGGCAGGGCCACCACGATGCCCCAGGCGCCCTCGGTGAACTTGGTACCGGTCACCACGAGGGTCGCGACACCGGTCAGCACCGCGCCGAAGCCGTTCAGCGCGGCCTTCCACCGCCAGCCGGCCGGGCGGTTCAGGTACCAGTGCCGGACCATGCCGACCTGGCAGATGGTGAAGCCGACGAACACGCCGATCGAGAACAGCGGCACCAGGTCGTTGACGTCGCCGCCGGAGCCGACCAGCAGCGCGGCCGACACCGCGGCCAGGAACAGCACGCCGTACCGGTACACCTGGCGGTCGGCGCGCAGCGCGAAGACGTGCGGGAGGTGGTTGTCCCGGGCGAGCAGGTCCATCAGCACCGGCAGGCCGCCGAAGGAGGTGTTGGCGGCGAGGCCGAGCAGCACCACGGTGGCGAACTGGACGACGAAGAAGCCGGCGCCGTGGCCGAGCGAGGCGTCCGCGAGCTGGGCGAGCACGGTGACGCCGTCGACCGGCTGGAGGTGGAAGCGGCCGATCAGCACGGCCAGGCCGATCAGCATCACGCCGAGCAGGGCGCCGAGCGCGACCTCGGTGTGCTGGGCCCGCTTCACCCGCGGGGTCCGGAAGGAGGGGACGGCGTTGGCCACCGCCTCGACGCCGGTCAACGCCGAACAGCCGGCCGCGAAGGCCTTGAGCAGCAGCAGCGCGCCGACCGCGGTGGCGTTCTCGGCGAGCACCGAGGCGTGGCCGGCGGCGGCCGCCGTGCTGGCCGGGGCGTCCCGGAACAGGCCGACCACGATGATCGCCAGGATGGAGAGCACGAAGACGGCGGTCGGCACCAAGAACCAGCGCGCCGACTCGGCGATGCCGCGCAGGTTGACGGCGGTCACCAGGGCGAGCACGCCCAGGCAGAGCCAGACCCGGTCGTCGTACAGGCCGGGGATCGCGGAGGTCAGCGCCGCCACTCCGGCGGTCACCGAGACCGCGACGTTCAGGATGTAGTCGATGACCAGCGAGGCGGCCGCGGTCAGCGCCGTCCGGCGCCCCAGGTGGGCCTTGGCGACGGCGTACGAGCCGCCGCCGTCCGGGAAGGCCGCGATCACCTGCCGGTAGGAGGCGACCAGCACCGCGAGCAGGACGGCGATCGCCACCGTGACCGGCACCGTGAAGCCCAGCCCGTACGCGCCGGCCGCGGCCAGCACCAGCACGATCGACTCCGGGCCGTAGGCCACCGAGGCCATCGCGTCCAGCGACAGCGCCGCCAGGCCGCCGAGCGCGCTGAGCCGGTGCCGCTCGTCGCCCGCCCCGGTGTCCGGCGGTTCGTCGGCCGTGACGGCCGGGGTGGAGATGGCGCTGGACATCGGACGGACCTCCGCAGTCGGTAGTTGCTCCGAATCCTGCGGTTCGCGCGCCCGGGGCGCGCCCGTCCCCTACGCGTTCCTGACGCCGTCACCAGCGCCCTTGACGCGGCCTTGACGCCACCGCCGTACGGCGGAAGGGGGGCTTGGCGGGGGTGGGGTGAGCCGTGGTCCCGGCGGGCGCCGGTTGGGAAGACGATCAGCTCGGTCGAAGGACTCCCACCCCCGACCCCCCACTCTGCTGCCCACAAAACGTAATTGCAAGCTATGTGCAACAAGTCCCCGACGACCCCACCCGGACGCCCCCGCCGTTCGATCCCGCCCGGACCGCACGAAAAAGGCCCCCGATCCGCGTTTCCGCAGATCGGGGGCCGTTTCTCTATCCTGTGGCTGGTGCAGGGTTCGAACCTGCGTAGCTTGCGCGACAGATTTACAGTCTGCTCCCTTTGGCCGCTCGGGCAACCAGCCAGGATGGTGTCTCGCGGGGCTTCTCGGCCCCGTTCGACGTGGTAAACCATACCTGATCCGGGGGGGTGCTACGCCACTCGGTAGATCACCCGACGATCGAGGACCGCCGCGCGGCGGTCACGGGCGGGGCCGGGGTGACGCTGGATAGGCTTGGGCGGCGGGCGCCCGGTGGGGCGGGCCGTGCCAGTGAAGCCAGAGCATCAAGGAGACCAACACCCATGGCCGACTCCAGTTTCGACATCGTCTCGAAGGTCGAGTGGCAGGAGGTCGACAACGCGATCAACCAGACCTCCCGTGAGATCGCCACCCGCTTCGACTTCAAGGGCGTGGGCGGCGAGATCAGCCGCTCCGGCGAGAAGATCGAGATGAAGGCCAACGGCGAGGAGCGCGTGCGCGCCATCCTGGACGTGCTGCAGACGAAGTTCGTCAAGCGCGGCCTGTCGTTGAAGGCGCTGGACGCCGGTGAGCCGCAGCTGTCCGGCAAGGAGTACAAGATCTTCGCGGACATCAAGGAAGGCATCACCACGGAGGATGCCAAGAAGGTCGCGAAGATCATCCGGGACGAGGGCCCGAAGGGCGTCAAGGCCCAGGTCCAGGGCGACGAGCTGCGCGTCAGCTCCAAGAGCCGCGACGACCTCCAGGCCGTCCAGGCCCTGCTCAAGGGCAAGGACCTGGACTTCGCGGTCCAGTACGTGAACTACCGCTAGTCGACCCCGGCCGGCCCGCACCCCGCGCGCGGGCGGACGGCTGGACGGCAGGACGGCACGGCCCCGCTCCCGGATTTCGGGGGCGGGGCCGTTCGCGTCGGCGCGGCAGGCCGGTCAGAGCGCCGCGGCGAGTTCCTCGGCGATCGCGGCGGCGAAGGCGTCGACGTCGGCCTCGGTGGTGTCGAAGGAGGTCATCCAGCGGACCTCGCCGCTCTGCACGTCCCAGGTGTAGAAGCGGAAGCGCTTCTGCAGGGCCTCGGTGGCGGCCGGCGGCAGCACGGCGAAGATCTGGTTGGCCTGCACCGGGCGGTCGATCCGGATGCCGGGCAGGTCCCGGACGGCCGTGAACAGCCGCTGGGTCATCGCGTTGGCGTGGGAGGCGCTGCGCAGCCAGAGGTCGGTGCCCAGGAGGGCCTCGAACTGGACGGAGACGAAGCGCATCTTGGAGGCCAGCTGCATCGAGGTCTTGCGCAGGTAGCGCATGCCCTGGACGGCCTCCCGGTTCAGCACCACGATCGCCTCGCCGAGCAGCAGGCCGTTCTTGGTGCCGCCGAGCGAGAAGGCGTCCACGCCGGCGTCGGTGGTGAAGGCCCGCATCGGGACGCCCAGGGTGGCGGCGGCGTTGGCCAGTCGGGCGCCGTCGAGGTAGACCTTCATGCCCAGGCCGTGCGCGTGGTCGCAGATCGCCCGGATCTCCTCGGGCGTGTAGCAGGTGCCGACCTCGGTGGACTGGGCGATCGAGACGACGGCGGGGCGGGCCCGGTGCTCGTTGTCGAAGCCGTAGGCCTGGCGGTCGATCAGCTCGGGGGTGAGCTTGCCGTCCCAGGCCGGGACGGTGTGCAGCTTGAGGCCGGCCATCACCTCCGGCGCACCGCCCTCGTCCACGTTGACGTGCGCGCTCTCGGCGCAGACCAGGGCGTCCCGGCGGTCCATCATGGCCTGCAGCGCGACCACGTTGGCGCCGGTGCCGTTGAACACCGGGAACACCTCGGCGGACGGGCCGAAGTGGCCGCGGAACACCTCCTGGAGGTGCTCGGTGTAGACGTCCTCGCCGTAGCTGACCTGGTGGCCGCCGTTGGCGACGGCGATCGCCGCCAGCACCTCGGGGTGGACGCCGGCGTAGTTGTCGCTGGCGAAGGCGCGGAGCTCGGGGTCGTGTCGTCGCTGCGGGGTCATCGGGTGCTGTTCCTCCACTGGCACGGGGTCGGGGGTCACGGGGGCCACGGGGCTCACGGGGGTCAGGGCGGTCACGGGGGTCAGGGCGGTCACGGTCGGACCGGTTCGACGTCGAGCCGGTACTCGGCCATGATCCGGCGGGCCGCGGCCCGTACGCTCCGCTCGTCCGGTCCGGTCAGCCGGAAGCGGCCGGGGACGTGGAAGTAGCCGCCGGTGCCGTCGTACACGGCGCCGGGCTCGGGCAGCACCTCGGCGTACACCTGCGGCACCACGCCCGTCATCGGGGTGCGGTCCAGCACCCGGGCGGGCCGGACCGCGGGCTCGGGCATGACGACCCAGCCGGCGCTGGCGTGCTCGAAGCCGCGGCCGGCCGACTCCAGCGGGAGGCCGAGCACCGTGCGGAAGGTCTCCGCCATCAGGTCGATGCCGTGCACCTCCCGGTGGACGAAGGGCACCTCGGCGCCGCCCGGGCGCATGCCGACCTCCAGGAAGACCGGTTCGCCGCTCGGCCGGCGGATCACCTCCAGGTGGAAGCAGCCGGTCTCCAGGCCGAGCGCCCGGACGCAGGCGAGCGCGAAGGCGGCGAGCTCGTCCCGCAGCGCGCCCGGGTCCAGGAACACCGAGCCGAGCGGGCGGCCCTCGGTGAACTCCAGCGGGGTGTTGACGTAGCCGGAGACGCTGACGAAGTGCTCGCGGCCCGCCGCGAGCACCCCGGCGACGTGGTAGATCTCCGAGGAGACGTACTCCTCGCACTCGTACTCCTCGGCGTCGGTCTCCGCGAGCGCCGCCGTCAGGGCGGCGGAGTCGTGGACGATCCGGACGCCGGCCGAACCGGCCCGGGCCCGCGGCTTGAGGACCATCGGGAAGCCGACCGCGCGCTCCAGCTCGGCGGCGGACGCGCCGCCCGCCAGCGCGGCGAACCGCGGCACCGCCAGTCCGGCCGCGGCCACCCGCTCCTTCATCACCACCTTGTCCTTGAACGCCCGCACCAGGTCGGCCGAGGGGCCGGGGGCGCCGACCGCCTCGCGCACCCGGGCGGCCGTCAGCACGTCGTACTCCGACAGGCCGACCACGCCGTCGAAGGCGCCGTGCCGCTCCCGCAGTTCCCGTGCGGCCGCCAGGACGGTGGCGAACTCCAGGTCGGGCACGGTGACCACGCGCCCGGGCTCGATCGGGCCGAGCGCGGCCACGCCGTCGGGCGTGGTGACGACCGAGAGGTCGCAGGGGTGGCCGGCGCAGTACCGCCGGTACTCGGCGTCCTCGTCGTCGTAGCGGTTGACGACCAGGTAGTGCGGGTGTTCAGGCACGCGGGGGCTCCGAAGGGGTGGTGGGGATCAGCTCAGGGTTTCCGGCAGGCAGGCGGCGAAGTCGGCCGCGGTGACCGGGGTGAACCACCGCCGGTGCGCGACGGTGGCCGGGGCCGGGCGCTCCGGGAAGGCGGCGAAGCCCGGGTCGCCGGTGCCGCCGAGCCGCCGCCAGAGGTCGGCGGCGAAGTCCGGCATGATCGGGAAGCCCAGCAGGGCCAGCCCCTTGAGCCACCAGTAGCCCTGGTCGGGGGTGCGGTCGGCGTCGGGGAGGGCGTCGATCCGGTCGATCCAGGAGTCCAGCACCGCGCCGGCCTCGGCCATCCGCACGGTCGGGCCGTCCAGGGCCCGCTCCAGCCGGTCCAGGTGCGCGTCGAGCGCGGCCAGCACCGGCGCGGGGAGCGCCGCCGGCTCGGCCGGCAGCCGCTCCCAGGCGGCGGCGATCCGGTCCTCCAGGACGCCGGCCAGCCGGTGGTTGACGGCGTCCAGGAACTCCTTGGGCTCGAAGCTGGTCTGCGAGGTCTCCGGGTTGACCAGGGCGAGGTGGTAGCGGACGGCGTCCGGGGTCAGCCCGCGGACCTTCGCGACGCCCGAGGCGGTGATCGCGTGCCGGCGGCTGGTGGAGAACTTCTCCCCGGCCAGCTGGTAGAACTCGTTGATCAGCACCCGGTCGTACGGCCGGGTGTCCCCGTGCACCAGGGCGACGGCGTTGATGCAGACCAGCGCGGACACCACGTTGTCGCAGCCGAGGCTGGTCACGGTGACCACGTCGGAGTCGGGCGAGAAGGAGTTGACCTCGGCCCCGATCCGCTGCCGGTGGATCTCGCCGAGCAGCCGGGCGAACATGAAGCCGCCGGTGTACGAGAACAGGCTGGACGGGACGCCGTCCTCGCCGCCGGCCAGCGTCATCCCCCAGGTCTCGGGGACGCTCAGCCGGATGGTGGCGCCGCCCCGGCCGAGCAGCGCCCGGACGGTCGAGCGGTACCGCTCGGCGAGGTCCAGGCGGTCGAACTCGGGCTCCAGTTCGGCCAGTCCGGCGGTGCGCAGGAAGCGGGTGGCGATCTGCCGCCACTGCCAGTCGGCGTCCGTGGCCAGCCGCGGGCGCGGCTCGACCACCTCCTCCGGACGGAAGTGCGCGCCGCAGCCCTCGCAGAAGTAGCTGGCCACCTCGGTGCCGCAGTCCGGGCAGCGGCCGAGCAGCAGCGGGCCGACCACGAAGCGGCCGGCGGTCGGCTCGTACGGGACCTTCTCGATCAGCGTGCTCACCGCGCCGCGGGCGTCCAGCCGGGCGACGCTCCCGTCGATCTCGCGCTGGAACAGGCCGTGCCAGGGCTCCTCGGCGGGGTTGACGAACTCGTCCATGCCGATCCGCAGCGCGGCGAGGTCGGCCTGCATGACCTCGTGGTAGTGGGCGACGACCTCGCCCGGGTCGACGCCGTCGACCCGGGCCTTCATGGCGACCCAGGGCTCGTAGGCGTCGGTGCCGGTCATGATCGCCGGACGGTCGCCGCGCATCCGCAGGAAGCGGGCGAGCGCGTCCACCCGCAGGAAGGGGCCGGCGATGTGGCCCAGGTGCAGGTGCCCGTTGGGCGTGGGCTCCGGGGGGACGAGCAGGTAGTGGCGGGGGGTGGCGTTGGTGCGCATCGTGGTCCTCACGGGCTGTCGGGAGGTCAGTCGAGGCCCAGCAGGGCGAGTGCGCCCTCGGCCATGGCCGGGGCGAGCCGGAAGCCGGAGCCCGCGCCACCGGTCGCCAGGACGACGCCGTCGAGGCCGTCCAGCGGGGTGATCAGCGGGGCGAAGTCCGGGAGGTAGAGGTCGGCACCGGTCCGGCAGCCGATGAACTCGGGCCGGAAGCAAGGGAGTTGCTCGGCGAGGAC
This sequence comes from Kitasatospora sp. NPDC059146, assembly GCF_042786665.1. Classification (NCBI taxonomy): domain Bacteria; kingdom Bacillati; phylum Actinomycetota; class Actinomycetes; order Kitasatosporales; family Streptomycetaceae; genus Kitasatospora; species Kitasatospora sp. NPDC059146. Next base: position 12,389 of record NZ_JBHZCY010000054.1, read on the forward strand.
GGCCTCGGCCAGGGCCCGGTCGGCGGGGTTCGGCGCCAGCCGGGTGCGCTCGGGCGGGCAGTCCCAGTCGGTGCTGGTGATGCTGTAGTACCAGTCCCGGCCCTCGCCGACGGGCAGCAGGAAGGCGTCCGGCTCGTCCAGCACCAGCAGCGGGCGGTGCCCGCCGGGCTCTCCGCCGCGCAGCCGGTAGGCGACCACCTTCTTGGTCCGGGCGCCGAGCCGCTTCGCCGTCGCGGCGAACGGGCCGGCCAGGGCGGCGGCGCCGGGGGCGGCCAGCACCCGGCGGGCGGTCAGCTCGCCGCCGTCCTCGGCGATCAGCCGGTAGCCGTCCGCACAGGGCTCGACGGCGCGCACCGCGAAGCCCTCGACCAGGTCCCGCCGCGGGCCGTCGACCCGGGATCCGGCAGTGAGGGGTCCGGCAGTGAGGGGTCGGGCAGTGAGGGATCCGGCGACGGGCGATCCGTCGGCGGGGCCCCCGGCGGTGAGGGGCCGGAGCAACTGCTCGACGGCCTCGGCGGGTTCGGAGAACGTCGCCTCGGCGGAGCGCCGCAGCTCGGTGCCCGCCCCGCCGACCGGTCCGCCGAACACGGCCCGCAGCTGCGCCTCCTGCTCGGACCGGCAGGGCGCCAGCGCGTCGCCGACCAGCTGGCCGTCGACCCCGGCCGCACCACCGGCCGGCACCACCCAGTACGCGCGCCGCACCTCGGCGTTCAACGCCGGTGCGAGCGCGGCCAGTTCGGCCCGGAGTTCGAGGCTGCGCCGGGCCAGGGCCCGCTGCTCCCCGGTCCGCCCGGCCGGGATGTCCACCGCGAGCGAGCGCACGGTCGAGCCGTCGTGCACGGCGCCCGCGCAGACCGCGACCACCGAGGCGTCCGGATGGCGCAGCGCGGCCAGGCCGACGGCGGTGGCGCCGACGATGCCGGTGCCGATCACCGCGAGGTCGTACGTCCCGTGCCCGCTCACGCGCCGGCCTCCCGCCACCAGATCGAGAGCACCGTCATCTCCTCGTCGGCGGTGTGCAGCCGGTGCTCCTCACCGCCCGGGAGCGCGTACAGCCCGCCCGGGCGGGCCGGGTGCTCGCGGCCGCCGCAGGTGATCACCCCGTGGCCGCGCTGGACCAGCCACAGTTCCTGCGAGGCGTGGCAGTCGGCCATGGTGGCCGAGTGCGGGGGCACGGTGAACACCGCCAGGTTGACGGGCAACCGGCCGACGGCCGCGAGGACCTCGGCCGCGTCCAGGTCGGCCTCCAGGCTGGAGGTGCCGGTCTCGTCGACGTCGGGCGCGAGGTAGCGGACCTCGACGGACCGCCCCTCGGCCACGGCGTCCGGGCCGGCCGTCTCGTTCAACTGATGCATCGTCAGGAACCCCCGTTCGTACGGATGCTGTCGAGGATCGCCCGGCTGCGCCAGGCGAGCAGGCCGAGGTTGGGATCGGTGATGCCGAACGCGTGCCGGGCGCCGTTCTGCAGGTAGATCCGGTGGCCGTCCGGCCCGTCCCACTCCACCGAGTAGTCCTCCCGGACGACCGGGAGGCCGTCCTCCAGCCGCAGTCGCCCGGTCAAGGCGCCCAGGCACTGCGGCAGTTGCTGGACGTAGCCGGTCGCCAGCACGACCGCGTCGCAGTCCACCGCGGTCTCGGCCCCGTCGGACTTGAGCTCCAGGCGCAGCCCGTCGGCCCGCTCGGCGAGCCCGGCGACCTCGTGCCCGGGCAGCAGCCGGATCAGCTCCGGGCGCCCCTCGACGTGGCTGGTCAGGTAGACGATCCGGTACAGCTCGGCCAGCAGGCCCTCGTTGACGCCGTCGCTGGCGTACTTCTGCTCGGCCAGCAGGGCGGCCCGCTGCTCCTTGGGCCGTCCGAAGAAGTCCTGGGCGGCCTCCGGCAGGTACAGGTCGTTGGTGAAGGCCGACTCGTCCAGCGGCAGGAAGCCGGGCCGCCGGCTGACCCAGGTGACCCGCTCCGGGCGGGCCTGGCCGACCAGCAGGTGGCGGACGATCTCGGCGCCGCTCTGCCCGCCGCCGACCACGGCGACCCGGCGGCCGGCCAGTGCCTCGGCGTGCTGGACGAACTCGCTGGAGTGGAACACGGCCGGCCCGGTGGCGCCCTCCAGCACCGGCGGGAGGTACGGCTGCGGGCCCGCGCCGAGGACGAGGTGCCGGGAGCGGAAGGTGCCCCGGGAGGTCTCGGTCTCGAAGTGGTCGCCGTGGAAGCGGACCTCCGTCACGTCGTGGTCGTAGCGGACGGTGTCGCCGAGCTGGTCGGCCACCCAGCCGAGGTACTGGTTGAACTCCGCGCGGTGGACGGCCGGGAAGCGGGCGGTCAGGAACTGGTAGAACCGGCCCTTGGCGGCGAGGAAGGCCAGGAAGGAGAACCGGCTGGTCGGGTCGACCGGGGTGACCAGGTCCTTGAACGGCGAGTTCTGCAGGGTGGCGTCGGGGAGCAGCAGCCCCGGGTGCCAGGCGGGCCGTTCGCGGCGGTCCAGGTGCAGTCCGGTGGTGCCCGGGTGGGCTTCGGCCTGGGCGGCCAGGCTGAGGTTGGCCGGGCCGGCGCCGACCGCCAGGTAGTCGAGGAGCTCGCTCACCGTTCGTCCTCCGCTTGGGGGTTGATCCGGACGGCGGCGTCGACCGCGCCGCGCAGCGCGGTGGCGGCGGCCGGGGAGTCGGCGGTGAAGACCGCCTGGCCGAGCCGGCAGCGGAAGTCGTCCAGGTGCGGGTGGATCGGGTCGCCCGGGGCGAGGTCGAGCCGGACCTCGCGCACGCCCGGCAGGGCGGCCGCGGTGTCCAGGCCGGTGGCCCGGTCGAAGCGGGTCTCCCCGGGGGCGGTGAAGAAGTGGATGCCGGCGACCGCCGCGACCGGCTCGCCGAAGGCGCCGGTCTCCTGCGGGTCGAGGCCGAGCAGCCCGGCCAGCCACACCCTGGGCAGGCTGACGCCGGTGGCGAGCTGGGCCAGTTCGGCGATCCGGTCGCCGCCCATCCGGGCGCCGATCTCGACCAGGGCCGGGCCCTGGGCGGTGAGCCGCAGTTCGCAGTGGAACGGCCCGACGCTCAGGTTGACCGCCCGGACGACGCTCTGGACGTACTCCTCGATCGCGGCCGAGGCCTCGGCCGACAGGGCGGCGGGCAGCTGGTGGCCGATCTCGGCGAAGTACGGCTCCGGCGCGAGGAGCTTCTCGGTCACCGCGACGACGGTGGTGGTGCCGTCGAGGACGTAGCCCTCGACGCTGTACTCCGGCCCGTCCAGGTACTCCTCGACCAGGGCCCGCTCGATCATCGGGCGGCCGAGGTCGACGAAGTCGTCGGTGCTGAGCCGGCGGTACGCGTCGGTCAGCTGGTCCAGGTCGTGGACCACCGACACGTGGAGGCTGCCGGACTGGTCCACCGGCTTGACCACGCAGGGGAAGCCGGTGAGCTCGGCGGCCTTCGCGAGGTGCTGGTCGGAGCTCACCTCCAGGAAGCGCGGGCTGCGCAGCCCGGCGGCCTCGACCGCCTCGCGCATCCGGGTCTTGTCCCGGACCTGCTCCACCGTCCGCACGTCCAGGCCGGTCAGGCCCAGTTCGGCGGCGAGGTGCGCGGCGTTGGGGACGTAGACGTCGCAGCCGGGGAAGACCGCGGACAGCGGGAGGCGCTCGTGCAGTTCGCGGACCGCGGCGAGCAGGGCGGGCAGGTCGTTGGTCTCGACGGTCACCAGTGCGTCGATGCGGTCGCGCAGGTGCGCGGGCATCACCCGGTCCTCGGTGTCCGCGCTGGCGACCACGACGCCGATCCCCAGGTCCAGGGCGGCCTCGACCAGCAGCACACCCCCCGAGAGGGCTTCGATCACGAGGATGCGCCGGTCCGAATGCTTGGTCATCGTGCTATGTCTTCCCGTTCGTGGGCCACGGTCGCCGTTCCGGCGTCGTGGTGGTGGGGGTCGTGAGGGTGGGGGTCGTGAGGGTGGTGGGGGTCGGCGGGGGCCGGGCGGCCGGCCCGGGCCAGCCCGGGCAGCAGCGCGAGGGCCAGGACCAGCGCCCCGACCGCGGCCACCCGCAGCAGGGTGGCCGGGTCGACCGAGGAGCCGGCCAGGGCGAGGGTCGCCCCGGCGACCGGCATCGGCGCCACCAGCAGCAGGCCGAAGGCGGCGACCGCGCTGCCGTACTCCCCGGTCGGCACCCGCTCGGCCCTGGTGGTGCGCAGGTAGACGCTGAACAGCGAGTCCAGGGCCAGGAACACCCCGAGGGCGACGCCGAACAGCGCCAGGTCCGGGGCCACGGACAGCCCCAGGCAGACCAGCGCGGAGGCGACGGCCAGGCCGATGCCGTAGCGCCACAGTCCGAGCCGGCCGATCAGCCAGGGGGCGATGCCGACCACCGCGATCGAGGCGACGCCGGCCGCCGAGTAGACGAAGCCGAGCGCGCTCTCCGAGACGCCGTACCGGGTGGCGACCAGGGCCGGGGCACTGCCGATCAGCAGGCTGAGCAGGTAGTTCAGCCCCATGGTCAGCAGCACCACGCTGCGCAGCACCGGATCCCGTACGGTCCGGCGCAGGCCGGCCAGCGGGGACGGCGCCGCGTCCGGGTCGGCCCTGCCGGCGGGCAGGGCGAGGGCGAGCAGCAGGCTGGCCGCGTAGCCGGCTCCCGCGGTGGCGACGAACACCACCGGCGGGAAGAGCAGCAGCAGTCCGCCGAGCGCGGGCCCGGCGATGATGGCGGCCTGTTCCAGGCCGGTCAGCACCGACTGGGTGCGGGCCGCCCGCTCCGGCGGGGTGAGCAGCCGCCCGGCCTTCTCGCCGGCCACGAAGGTCTGCTCGAAGAACGCGCCGGACAGCATGCCGAAGACCAGCACCACGGGCACCGCGGTGCTCGGCCGGAGCAGGATCAGCAGGCAGCAGACGGCCGCCAGGGCGAGCCGTCCCGCGTCGCTGACCAGAAAGATCTGGCGGATCGACAGCCGGTCCACCAGGTAGCCCGCACCGGCCAGCGAGAGCAGCCGGGGCGTCCAGGTCAGCACCACGGCCACACCCGACCAGGTGAGCCCGCCGGTCACCCGGTAGCAGAGCAGGGGGATCCCGAAGACCAGGAGGTTGTCCACCAGCCAGCCGATCGAGCGCAGCGCGAAGTAACCCACCGTACGGCCGGACGCCATGGAAGTTCCCCCGTGAACCTCGGAAATCGCCACCCCGGCCGGGCTGTTCGAAGCCCGGCATGAGCACGACCGTAGCCCGTCGAAAACGGAAAAGCTAGATCCATTTTCTGCGTCGACATGAAGATCTGTTCTCATCTGACGCTTCGACAGGAAGATCTGTTGGCAGACGTCGGGACGACGACAAGGCCCCGCTCCCGGACCGGGGAGCGGGGCCTCGCGCGGCGGCCGACAGGGGTCGGCCGGTCACGGCCGACCGATGACGGTCAGTCGGTGGCGGGGTGGGAACGGGCGGCAGCGGTCAGCGCCTGCGCCTGGGCGCGCAGCGCGTCGAGCTGCTTCTGGAGGCCCGCGGGTGCGGAACCGGGGAGCTGCCGGGACGGGCTCGCGGCGGTGCCCGGGACGGTGGGCAGCGCCGGCACGCTCGGGAGTTGGCCGAGCAGGCCCTGCAAGGCGGCGAGGAGCTGCTGGACGACACCTCCGACGTCGGGGACGGCCGAGGTCACCGTCGAGAGCAGTCCGGTGACCAGCTTGACGACGTCGCCGAGCGCCCCGAGGGCCGCGCTCGGGTCCGGCGCGGCCGGGACGGCGGGCAGGGCCGGCAGGGCGGGCAGGGCGGGGACCGCCGGGGCTCCGGGCACGGAGGGGGTGTCCGGCAGGGTGGGCACCGTCGGCACGGTCGGGGCGTCCGGAACGGTAGGCACCGTCGGCACGGTCGGGGCGTCCGGCGCGGTCGGGGTGTCCGGTGCGGTGGGCGCCGTCGGCGCGGTCGGGGCGTCCGGCGCGGTGGGCGCCGTCGGCACCGTGGGAGTGTCCGGCGCGGTGGGGGCGTCCGGCGCGGTCGGGGCCGTCGGGACGACGGGGGCGGAAACGGTGGTGCGGGGGGCCGAGGCTGCCTGGCCGGCGGCGGTGGCGGACGCCGTGGCGACCATGGTCAGCGCGAGGGCTGCGGTCAGGGTGGCGGCCATCCGGGTGGAACGCATGGGTACTGCTTCCTCTCAGTGCGAGTCAGGCGAGATCGCCTGACTCACACCGTGCGGTCGCCGCCCGGGCCCGGCCACCGCAGGTACGCCGAACGGCGGCGCGCCGGACGACGGCTCAGCCCTGTGCCCATCCTGCGGTGCTGCGGTGCGCCCCCAGCCCGACCGAGTCGAACTCGTCCGCCCGCCCCGGTGCGACGGACCCGCCGAGCCACCGCAGGGCGCGCGAGATCGGGGTGCCCTCGGCCGGCGCGGGCTCGAACTCGCCACTGGCGAGCGGGCCCAGGACGACCCGGCCGTCGAACCAGCCGACGGCGCGCTGGGTCCCGCCGCCACCGAAGTACTCGGCCTCGACGCGGACGATCGGACCGGCCTTGGACCAGGCGGCGAGCCGGAGTTCGAACCCGTCGGAGTACCCGCCGAATCCCGCCCCACCGGATCCCGCCCCGCCGACGGACCTGGACACCGCGGCGTCGCCCTGGAGCGCGGACAGCACGGCGGGGGTGACCGGGATGAGCGCCAGCCCCTGGGCCAGCGGCACCACCCGGGCCGCCGGCACCTCCGCCGCCGCCACCGTCAGCAGCTCCAACATGCCGATCAGCGCTTGGAGTTCATACGACATGCCCGACATGCTGTCCCACCGCACCGACAGTCGGCCCGGAATTTATCGTTCCGTGCCCGCGCGGAGACCGTAGAGCAGGGTGAAGAGGGTCACGTCCACGGCGTCGTCGGCCGTACTCGGACCTTCTTCGGACAAGCCGTCGAAGATGTCGGCCAGTTGGGCGCGGAGCCGGGCCAGCCGGTCCGGGTCGAGCCGGAGGGTGAAGTGCGCGAACAGTCCGGCCGACGGGCCCGAACCGTCCTGCGGGCGGCTGAAATCCAGCCGCCCGTCGGCCACATGGGCGCGGAACTCGCCGCGGACCCGGTCGATCGCGGCCAGCATGGCGTCGTACGCCTCGGAGCGGGCCGGGGAGTCGGCGGTGAACATCTCCGGGGCGAGCCGGATGGAGTCCTGGGCGACCCGGTAGCGGCTCTCCACGATGCCGGAGACCAGCCGGGTGCCCGCCACCAGGACCAGCCCGGCCTTCTCCAACTGCTTGATGTGCCGGTAGAGCTTGGTCTGCGGCTCGCCGAGCTCGGCGGCGAGCTCCTTGGCGGTCAGCGGACGGTCCTCGGCGGTCTTCAACGCGCCGAGGATGGCGAGGCGCAGCGGGTCGGCCAGTGCCTTGAGCACCGCGACGTCGCCCACCTGGCGCTCCTTGACCCAGGTGGTGGGCTGCTGCTGCTCGTCCCCGTCGGCGGGTTCCTGTTCGTGCTCGGCCACGGGCCCACCCTCGCAGATCGGCCGCTCCGCCCGCAATCACCGCTCGGTGAGCGCTCACCCTTGCGCAATCACTCACGCTCACGCCATCATTCACGTGAGCGTGAACGGTGTCGGAGAACGCGAACGATGGGGGTCGGTCCATGACGGAGCACACCACGGCGACGGCCGAGCGGACGGCGGTCGGGCTGGGGACGGCCGAGCAGGCAGCGGCACCCGGACCGGCGGACCCGCCGCCGCCCGTCCCGCTGCGGCGCAACCTGCGGTTCCAGGCCCTGTGGGCCGGCACCTCCTGCGCGACCCTCGGCCTGATGATCGGCGAGACCGCCTTCCCCCTGCTGGTGCTCGCCCTCACCGGCTCGTCCACCGCCGCCGGGGCCTTCGGCGCCGTCCAGATGACCGCCACCCTGCTGCTCGGCGTGCACGGCGGCTCGGTCGCCGACCGGTGGGACCGCCGCCGGGTCCTGGTCGCCTCCGACGCCGTCCGGCTGCTGGCCCTGGCCAGCGTCCCGGTGGCCCTGGCACTCGACCGGCTGGCCCTGGCCCACCTGCTGGTGGTCGCCGCACTGGTGGGCGCGACCATCGCCTACAGCGGCCCGGTCCGGCTGCTGGCCCTGCGCTCGGTGGTCGCGCCGGAGCAGCTGTCGCAGGCGCTCGCCCAGGACGAGGCCCGGATGAGCGGCGCCGCGCTGGCCGGCCCGCCGCTGGCCGGGTTCCTGTTCGGACTCGGCCGCTCGGTGCCCTTCCTCGGCGCCGCGTTCGCCTCGCTGGTCGCGCTGATCACCGCACTGCTGGTGCGCTTCCCGGCCGGACCGGCGGCCGCGGCCGGGCAGCCGGGCCGCGCGGGCCAGGACGCGCAGGACGAGCAGGACGCGCAGGAGGAGCAGGAGGACGAGGGCGGCGCGCTGGCCGGCTTCCGCCTCCTCGCCGCCTCCCCGCTGCTGCGCCCCGCACTGGCCGTCCTACTGGTGATCAACCTGACCGGGGCGGCCCTGCTGCTGCCCGTCATGGTGCTGCTGCGCGAACACGGCACCAGCAGCAGCGGGATCGGCCTGGCGCTGGCCGGCGAGGCGGTCGGCGCGCTGGCCGGGGCGACCCTGGTCTCCCGGCTGCACCGGCTGGCCGGCCCCGGGGTGCTGCTGCTCGTGGTGGCCTGGACCGCCGTGCCCGTCCCGCTGGCACCGCTGCTGCCCGGCGGGGCGGTCACCGTGTTCGCCGCGCTGTTCCTGGTCGGCGCGGGCGTACCGGCCCTGCGGGTGATGCTCGACCTGCTGGTCTTCCGTCAGGTGCCGGACCGGCTCCGCGGCCGGGTGATCGCCGCGACCATGACCCTGCTCACCGCCGGGATGCCGGCCGGCTCCTTCGCCGCCGGCCTGCTGCTGGACCGCTTCTCCCCCGCCGTCACGCTCGCCGCGATCGCCGCCCTGCTCGCCGCCGCCCTGCTGCCCGCCACCGCGAGCCGCACCCTGCGCCGCGCCACCTGGCCCGCCGCCGCGCCGGTGTGAGCCCAGGGCTGAACGCCGGTCACCCGCACGGCCGCCCGCCGCATGCGGCGGGCGCGGCAACCGGGTGAACTGGCCGGGTACGGCCCGCCGCCGGGGCTCCCTCCCCGGCGCCCCGCTCCCCGCGCAGCCGACCGGGGCCGTACCGGAGGAGGACCGATGAGTGCCACGGACGCGCCCCCGCCCGGCCCCGGCGGCGAGGCCGGCCCCGGGGGTACGACCGGCCCCGGGGGTGAGGCCGGCCCCGCCACCCGGGAGCGCGGCGGCTCGGTGGCCGGCCGACTGGCCGCCGCGCCGCGGATGTCCTGGATCACCCTCGCCCTGATGACCACCAGCTCGGTCGCCAGCCTGCGCTCCGCCCCGACCATGGCGGTGTACGGGCTGGCCTGCGTCTTCCTCTACCTCGTCCCCGCGGTGGTGTTCCTGCTGCCGACCGCGCTGGTCTCCGCCGAGCTGGCCTCCGGCTGGGAGGGCGGCGTCTACCGCTGGGTCTCGGAGGGCCTGTCGAAGCCGCTGGGCTTCCTGGCCGTCTGGTGCCAGTTCGCGATGACGATCTTCTACTACCCGTCGCTGCTGGCCTACGTGGCCTCGACCATCGCCTACGTGGTGAACCCCCGGCTGGCCAGCAACGGCCCGTACACCGCGGTCGTGATCATGGTGCTGTACTGGACCGGCGTCTGGGTCTCCTCGCGCGGGACGAAGGCGGTCGCCGGACTCTCCTCGATGGGCCTGGTGATCGGCACCCTGATCCCCGGCACCCTGCTGGTGGTGCTCGGCTTCGTCTTCCTCGGCGAGGGCAACTCCTCCGCCGCCCCGATGGACGCCTCGCACCTGTTCCCGCAGTGGACCGGGCTGGCCAGCCTGGTGCTGATCGTCAACAACTTCCTCAGCTACTCCGGCATGGAGATGAACGCGGTGCACGTCTCCTCGCTGCGCGACCCGGCCAGGGAGTTCCCGCGGTCGATGTTCACCGCCTCCGCGATGGTGCTGGCGATCTTCATCCTGCCGGCGCTGGCGATCAGCTGGGTGGTGCCGTCCAGCGAACTGAGCCTCACCGCCGGGGTGATGCAGGCCTTCGACGCCTTCTTCCAGTACTTCGACATCGGCTGGCTCACCCCGGTCATCGCGGTGGCCCTGATCGCCGCCTCGCTCGGCGGCATGCTGACCTGGCTGGCCGGGCCCTCCAAGGGCCTGCTGCTGATCTCCCGTCAGGAGGGCTACCTGCCGCCGTTCCTGCAGAAGCTCAACCGCGAGGGCGTCCAGCAGAACCTGCTGGTCTCCCAGGGCGTGGTCACCACCGCCATCGCCCTGCTCTACGCACTGATCCCGAACGTCTCCAGCGCCTACTGGATCTTCTCGGTGATCACCACCCAGGTGTACCTGATCGTCTACCTGCTGATGTTCAGCGCCGCGATCCGGCTGCGCCGCACCCAGCCGGACCACCCGCGCGGCTACCGGGCCCCGGCCCTGGTGCCGATCTGCGTGATCGGCCTGCTCGCGTCGGCCGCCGCGATGGGCATCGGCTTCGTGCCGTCCTCGCAGTTCGGCAGCGGCAGCGTCTGGTCGTACATCGGGATCGTCGGCGGCGGCCTGCTGCTCCTCGGGCTGGTCATCCCCCTCCTCTTCCTGCGGCTGCGCAGGCCGAGTTGGCGCTCGCCCGAGGCGGCGGCCGAGCTGGCCGCCCAGGAGGCGCAGGAGCTGCGCCGGACCGAAGGGGGTACGACGTCATGACCACCGGCCTGATGGCCTCCCGCCACCGCTGGATCTACCTCGGCTCGATCGTGCTGCTGGTCGCGATGCTGGTCACCGGCCTGCTGTCGTTCACCCAGCTGCACGCCACGAACCTGGCGAACGAGAAGGCCGGGGAGCTCGCCACGCGGCTGGGTTCGGCCGGCTACCCGGTGCCCACCCGGGACCAGATCACCCACACCCTCGGCGAGGACGGCGGCGCGGTCTGCGCCGACCCGGCGAACGCGCTCAACCAGGCGCAGTGGACGTACGGGATGTCCAACGGCGCGGGCGGGCCGGGCCAGCGCCCGGTGCTCTCCGACCGCGAGGTGGTCAAGGCCGAGGCGATCGTGCTCTCGGTCTACTGCCCGGACCGGCTCGCCGCCATCCAGGACAAGATCGACGACCTCGACCTGCGCGACACCGTGCGCAAGTAGGAGCCCCAGATGACCGACGAACTCGCCCGGCGGATCGACGGGTTGATGCCCCGCGCGTGGGCCGACCTGGCCGAGCTGGTGGCCATCCCGTCCGTCGCCGACCCCCGGCAGTACCCGCCGGAGAAGTGCCGGGAGGCCGCCGAGTGGGTCGCCGACGCCTTCACCGGGGCCGGCCTGCGCGACGTCCACCTGGAGGAGACCCCGGACGGCAGCCACGCCGTGGTCGGCCACCGCCCGCCCCCGCCCGGCGCCCCGACCGTGCTGCTGTACAGCCACTACGACGTCCAGCCCCCGCTGGACGAAGCCGCCTGGACCTCCCCGCCGTTCCGGCTCACCGAGCGCGACGGCCGCTGGTACGGGCGCGGCGCCGCCGACTGCAAGGGCAACATCGTCATGCACCTCACCGCGCTGCGGGCGCTCGGCGAGGACGTCCCGGTCGGCCTCAAGCTGGTGGTCGAGGGCTCCGAGGAGCAGGGCACCGGCGGCCTGGAGCAGTACGTGCCCCCGCACGCCGGGGAGTTGCACGCGGACGCCCTGCTGATCTGCGACACCGGCAACGCCGCCGTCGGCGTGCCCACCGCCACCACCTCGCTGCGCGGGGTGGTCACCGTGGTGGTCGGCGTCGAGGCGCTCACCGGCGACGTCCACTCCGGCATGTTCGGCGGCCCCGCCCCGGACGCCCTGGCCGCGCTGGTCCGGATGCTGGACTCGCTGCGCGACGCCGACGGCGGCACCCGGATCGAGGGCCTGGACTGCACCGGCAGCTGGAGCGGCGTCGGCTACGACGAGGGCGCCTTCCGGACCGACGCCGGGGTGCTGGACGGCGTCCGGCTGACCGGCTCCGGCACCGTCGCCGACCGGCTCTGGGCCCGCCCCGCCGTCACCGTCCTCGGCATCGACTGCCCGCCCGTGGTCGGCTCCGCGGCCGCCGTCCCGGCCACCGCCCGGGCCCGGGTGAGCCTGCGGGTGCCGCCCGGCACCGACGCCCGCGCCGCCCAGGACGCGCTGGTCGCCCACCTGGAGGCGGCCGCACCCTGGGGCGTCCGGGTCACGGCGGAACGGGAGAGCGCCGGCGCGCCGTTCCGGGCCGACACCGGCGGGCCCGCGTACGCCGCGCTCGACAAGGCCGCGCAGGAGGTCTACGGCAAGCCGCTGTCCTTCCTCGGCCAGGGCGGCTCGATCCCGCTCTGCAACGTCCTGGCCACCACCTTCCCGGCGGCGGAGCTCGTACTGATGGGCGTCGAGGAGCCGCGCTGCCTGATCCACGCGCCGAACGAGAGCGTCGACCCGGAGGAGATCCGGCGGATGGCCCACGTCGAGGCGCTGTTCCTCCGGCACTTCGCCAACAGCCGCTGACCATGGCGCAGTTGCGGGAAGTCGGCCACCATCGAAGGAGCCGACGTCGAACGACCCGCCAACGGACGACCCGACGCCGAAGGACCCCGAGGAGGAGCAACCGTGCCCCGTCCGTTCACCACCGAGGACCACGCCGCCCGGATGGCCCGGGCCACCGCCGAGGCGACGGCCGCCGGGCTGGCCGGCCTGGTGGTCGCCCCCGGCCCCGACCTGAGCTACCTGTGCGGCTACCGGCCCACCGCCGTCACGGAGCGGCTCACCGCCCTCGTCCTCGCCCCCGGCCGCCGCCCCGCGCTGATCGTCCCCAGGCTGGAGCGCCCGGACGCCGAGAAGGCGCTCGGCGCCCCGGCCGTCGAGCTGCTCGACTGGTCCGACGGCGAGGACCCGTACGCCACCGCCCGCCCGCTGTTCGAACCGGCCGGGCGCTACGGGATCTCCGACAACGCCTGGGCGATGCACCTGCTCGGCCTCCAGTCCGCCCTGCCCGGCAGCGGTTTCACCTCGCTCACCGAGGCGCTGCCGATGCTGCGCGCGGTCAAGGACACCGAGGAGCTGGAGCGCCTGGCCGCGGCCGGCGGCGCGGCGGACGCCGCCTACCGGGGCATCCTGGAGGTCGGCTTCGCCGGCCGCCGGGAGACCGACGTCGCCGCCGACCTCGGCGCGCTGCTGATCCAGTACGGCCACAGCCAGGTCGACTTCACGGTGGTCGGCTCCGGCCCCAACGGCGCCAACCCGCACCACGAGGCCGGGGACCGGATCATCCGCACCGGGGACACCGTGGTGCTGGACTTCGGCGGCCTCAAGGACGGCTACGGCTCCGACACCACCCGCACCGTGCACGTCGGCCCGGACGTCCCGGACGAGGTGCGGCAGGTGCACGACCTGGTCCGGCTCGCCCAGCAGACCGCCTTCGAGGCGGTCCGGCCCGGAGTGAGCTGCCAGGAGATCGACCGGATCGCCCGACGGGTGATCACCGACGGCGGGTACGGCGAGCACTTCATCCACCGCACCGGCCACGGCATCGGGATCACCACCCACGAACCGCCGTACCTGGTCGAGGGCGAGGAGCGGCCGCTGGTGCCCGGCATGTGCTTCTCGATCGAGCCCGGCGTCTACCTGCCCGGCCGGTTCGGGGTGCGGATCGAGGACATCGTCACGGTGACGGCCAACGGCGGACGACGCTTCAACAACACCCCGCATGAGCTCGGTGCCGTCGCCTGACCGGGGCGGCGAGGCCGCTCCGCCGGACCGTTCGTCCCCGTCACGGGACCTTCGTCCGCCAAGATTTGACCCAACCGTGCGATTTTCTTACGAGCCGGTCATCGTTCGCCCAGAGTCCTCCAAGCTTGCGTTGCTAGTTTCGCTGAACATGACGAAGCTGCTGAGCCCGGCCCCGCCGACCCCGGTGCGGGCCGGACGTCTGCGTCCCGTGACCGAACGCAACCGCCGGGGAGGCCTGGCCAGACTGCGACTGCTGGCCTGGCCGGCCTACCTCACCGCCTTCGTCTGGTTCCTGGCCACCCAGGGCATGGCCTTCGCCAACGACGTGGTCTTCCTCTGGCTGATCGGCGCCCTGCTCACCGCCGCCGTCCACAGCGGACACGGCCCCCGCGGCTTCCTGCTGGTGCTGCGCGACTGGGTCCCGGTGATGGCCGTGGTCTGGGCCTACTCGCTGCTGCGCGGCTACGGCGCCCACACCCCCTGGGCCCCGCACTGGCTGCCCCAGCTGCGCTTCGACGAGGTGCTCGGCTTCGGGGAGACCTGGACCGTACGGCTCCAGCACGCGCTCTACACCCCCGGCTCGCCGCACTGGTACGACTACGCGGCGACGACCGTCTACCTCTCGCACTTCCTCGTCGTGTTCGTCCTGCTCGCCGTCCTGTGGCGGCGCTCCCACCAGCGCTTCCGTCAGCTCCTCGCCTGCTACTTCACGCTGACCTTCGCCGGCTTCGCCACCTACCTGCTCTACCCCGCCGACCCGCCGTGGCTGGTCGGCCAGCAGGGCAACATGCCCGAACTGCACCGGGTGGTCTGGGAGACCATCTCGAACACGGGCCTGCCGCAGGCCGACTCGCTGCTGGAGAACGGCAGCCAGTTCGCCAACGACGTCGCCGCGATGCCCTCGCTGCACTCCGCCTACCCGGCGATGCTGCTGTTCCTGTTCTGGCCCACCGCCCGGCCCTGGCTGCGCGCCCTGCTGGTCGCCTATCCGCTCGCCATGGCGTTCACCCTGGTCTACGGCGCCGAGCACTTCATCATCGACATCCTGGCCGGCTGGACGTACGCCGCCGTGGTGGTGTTCGGCCTGCGGTGGCTGCGCGACCGCCGCACCGCGCGGACGGCGGCCAGGGCAGAATCGGCCGGGTGCACTCCCAATCCGTGAGGGGAACCCCGACACCGATGAAGCCGACCCCCGAGCAGCTGCGGGCCGCCCAGGACACCACCATCCCGGATGTCACCGGGCCCGGGCTGCGGGTGCTGTTCTGCGGCATCAACCCTGGCCTGTGGTCCGGGGCCACCGGGCACCACTTCGCCCGGCCGGGCAACCGCTTCTGGCCCGCCCTGCACCGCTCCGGCTTCACCGGGCGCCAGTACCGCCCGGACGAGCAGGACGAACTGCCCGCCCTCGGCCTCGGCATCACCAACGTCGCCCCGCGCACCACCGCCAAGGCGGACGAGCTCACCGCCGAGGAACTGCGCGCGGGCGGCGCGGCGCTGCGCGAGCGGGTGCTGCGGCTGCGGCCGCGCGTCCTCGCGGTGCTCGGCATCGGCGCCTACCGGACGGCCTTCGGGCAGCGCCGGGCCGCGATCGGGCGCCAGCCGGAGGGCATCGGCGACACCGAGGTGTGGGTGCTGCCCAACCCCAGCGGCCTCAACGCCCACTACACCCTGGACGCGCTGGCGGCCGAGTTCCGCGTCCTCCGGGAGAGCCTCGACGACTGATCGGGCCGGTCGCCCGAGCCGACCGGGCCGACCGGGCCGACCGGTCAGGCCGCCGTCAGCCCGGCGGGCAGCGGCAGCTCGCGCAGTTCGCGGATCAGCGCCCGGACGGCCGCCGTCCCGGCCAGCTCGGGGGTGGTGACGTACCCGACGAAGCGGCTGGGCGGCCGCGGGCCAAGGTCGGTGACGGCCAGCCCGGGCGGCGCGCCGAGCAGGGCCGTCCGGGGCATCACCGCCATGCCGAGGCCCTGGGCGACCAGCGAGAGCGCCACCGTGTCGTCCTCCGCGTCGACGGTCGCGGGCGGCAGCCAGTCCTGCCGCCGCCACCAGTCCCTGGTGTACGAGCCGCAGTTCTCCGCCCAGTCCACCAGCGGCAGCCGGCGGGGCTCCGGGTGGCCCTGCGGGTGGGCGAGGGCGTACGACTCCCGGTACAGCCGCACCGCGACCAGCCCGGGCACGGACGGCGGACCACCCGCGTCCAGGGTGGCCAGCCCGAGGTCGGCGCGCCCGTCCGCGACCTCCCCGGCGGTGCCCCGGCCGAGCTCCCGGACGATCCGCACCCGCGGGGTGAGCCCCGGGTGCTCGGCGGCGAGCCGGGCCAGGACGGGCGGCAGCAGGTTGGCGGCGGCACTGCGGAAGGCCGCGATCCGCAGCGTGCCGGTCAGCGGCCCCGCCGGGCCGGCACCCGCGCCCCGCACCTCGGGGCCCATCACCGCCAGCAGCCGCAGGATCCGGCGGGCGTAGCCGACCGCCCGCGCGCCGGCCTCGGTGGGGCGCGCGCCGTGGCGCCCGCGGTCGAAGAGCACCGCGCCGAGCTTCCGCTCGCAGGCGCGCACGGCGTGCGAGACGGCGGACTGGGTGGTCTCCAGGCGCGCGGCGGCCGCCGTGAAGCTCCGCTCCTCGTCGACGGCGACCAGGACGCGCAGCTCGTGCGGGGCGAGTTCGGTCATGCGGCGAACCTACCTCCCATCGAATCCGCTCATGGAAGGCGCCGGTCCATCGCCGCCGGCCCCTGCCCGGCCGCGCCCCCGCTTCCTACGGTGGTCAACGTCCCCGCCGACCTCCCCGTACGGAGCACCGCCGATGTCCCGTCCCACCGCCCGCGCCGTCCACCTGGTCTCCCGCCCCTCGGGCGCGCCGAGCGCCGAGAACTTCGCCTTCGTCGAGGTGACCGTCCCGGCGCTCGCCGCCGGCGAGGCCCTGGTCGAGAACCTCTACCAGTCCGTCGACCCGTACATGCGCGAGGAGATGGACGAGGGCGGCTGGCAGCTGCACGCCCCGCTGGAGGGCCGCACCCTCGGCCGGGTGGTGGAGTCCCGGGCCGACGCGCTGCCGGTCGGCGCCCTGGTCTCCCACCGGCAGGCCTGGCGCACCCACTCGGTGGTGACCGGCGACCGGGCCGGCCTGCTGCCCCACTTCGCGGGTGTCCCGCTCACTGCCCACCTCTCGATCCTCGGCGGCACCGGGCTGTCCGCCTGGGTCGGCCTGACCAGGATCGCCCGGCTCCAGCCCGGCGAGACCCTGTTCGTCTCGGCCGCGGCCGGCGGCGTCGGCACCGCCGCCGGCCGGATCGCCCGACTGCTCGGCGCCGGCCGGATCATCGGCAGCGCCGGTTCGGCCGCCAAGGTCGCCCACCTCACCGAGCACCTCGGCTTCGACGCCGCCTTCGACCACCACGACGGCCCGATCGCCGACCGGCTGCACGAGGCCGCCCCGGACGGACTGCACGTCTACCTGGACAACGTCGGCGGCACGCACCTGGAGGGCGCGATCAGCGCGATGCGCGACCACGGCCGGATCGCCTGGTGCGGCGCCGTCGCCCAGTACAACAACCCGCTGGACCCGCCGCCCGCGCCGCGCAACCTCTACGACGTGGTCGGCAGGAGCCTGCGCCTGGAGGGCTTCCTGGTCCGCAACCACCTGGACGCCCGGCCCGAGCTGTACGACTTCGCCGTCCCGCACCTGCGCTCCGGCGCCCTCGTCCCGGACGAGACCGTCGTGGACGGCTTCGACCACGTGGTGGACGCCTTCCTGGGCGTGCTGCGCGGCGCCAACACCGGCAAGATGATCGTCCGGATCTGACCCCGGGGCCCAGGCAGGGCGGCGGCTAGGGCCGGACAGGCCCTAGAGGGGGGTGACGGCCTTCAGCACCACCAGCAGCGCCACCGCCGCGTTGAGCGCGCACAGCGCCGAGGCCGCCGTGCCGACCGCGGCCACCATCGCCGCCAGGCCCGCCGGGGTCTTGGCCGGCGGCCAGTTGCGGGCCGTCGGCACCGGGCCGAGCAGCGCGGCCACCCGGCGCGGCACCGGGCCGGGCGCCGGGGCCGGGGCGGCGAAGGCCGCGAAGCCGGGCACCGGGGCGGCGTGCGAGACCAGGGCCGCCCGGGCCACCGCCCGGGCCGTGATCCGCCGGTCGCCCACCGCCTGGGCCGACTCCTCGTCCGCCCAGCGCTCGGCACTGAACGCCACCGCCGCCTGCAACGGCCGCAGGAAGGGGTTGACGCAGGCGGCGAGCTGGGTGGTCAGCAGGTAGCGGTGGTGGCGGTGGCGCAGGTGCGCCCGCTCGTGCGCGAGCAGCGCCTCCCGCTCGTCCTCGGCCAGCCCGGCCAGCATCCCGGTGGAGACCACCACCCGCCCGGGCGAGCCGGGCAGCGCGTAGGCGTACGGGCTGCGGTCCGGCAGCACCGCGAGGTCACCGGCCTCGGCCGGCGCCTCCGGCAGTCCGGCCAGCGCCCGCCGGGCCCGGGAGCGGACCCGCAGGTGCCGCACGACCGTCCGGGAACAGGCGAAGCCGACCAGCACCAGCAGCCACATCGCGGCGGTGCCGACCGTCTCGTGGTACGGCAGCGCGTGCCGCACCTCCGGGTCGGACCAGCTGTCCGGCAGCGGGTTGCCGGGGATCTGCGCGGTGCCCACCACGCCGATCAGCCCGAGGCAGAGCACGCTGCACACCGCCATCACGGCGCTGATCACGGTCATCAGCCGGGCGGCACCGCGCGGGTGCAGGTGCTGCTCGGTCAGCCGGGCGATCGGCACCGCGGTCAGCGGCAGGATCAGCGGGAGGAAGACGAAGAAGCCCACGGGTCAGCTCTCACGGTCGGCCGCTGCGGGCTCCGCGGACGCGGCGTCCAACAGCGCCCGCAGCAGTTCCTCGTCGTGCGGCAGCAGCGCGGTGACGAAGCTGGCGAGGACGGCGTCCCGGTCCGCCTCGCCGTCGAGCATCCGGCGCATCCGCAGCGCGGCCAGCCCGGCGGCGTCGGCGGAGGCCTGCCACAGGTAGGAGCGGCCGGAGCGGCTCCGGGAGACGGCGTTCTTGGCGTGCAGCCGGGACAGGATGGTCATCACCGTGGTGTACGCCAGGTCGCCGTCGATGCGTTCCTGGACCCACCCCGCGGTGGCCGGGCCGGGCGCCCGCTGGAGCACCGCCAGCACCTGCGCCTCCAGCTCGCCCTGACCACGCCGTCGGGTCGGCGCGTCCCCGGACGCCGGGGCGTGCCTCTCGTCTGCCATGACGGCCCACTCCCTCCGGATGCCGCTCCCCGGACCGACGCGGGGCGCGGGGCCATCCTAACGAGCCGACGCCTCCTCCGGACGGCCCAACGCGAGGGTTCGGGCCCGCACCACCGAACGGCCCGGGGCGAGGACCCGGCAGGGGCCCCGGGGACAGGCCCTACGCCCGGGCCCGCTGGGTGACCGCGATGCAGCCCAGCACCACCACGGCCGTCACCGGCGCGGCCACCGGCAGCTCCTCCCCGAGCAGCAGCACCGACCAGACCAGCGTCAGCAGCGGCTGGGCGAGCTGCAGCTGGCTGGCCCGCGGCACCCCGATCGCCGCCATCCCCCGGTACCAGCACACGAACCCGCCGAGCTGGGAGACCGCCGCGATGTACGCCAGTCCGACCAGCGCCTTCGCGCCGAGCCGGACGGGCTCGGCGGACAGCCCGTAGGCGGCGGTCAGCACCATCACCGGCGCCGCGGCCACCACCGCCCAGGCGATCACCCGGGCGCCCGGGAGGTCCCGGGAGAGCCGCCCGCCCTCCGCGTACCCGGCCGCGCAGACCAGCACCCCGGCGAACAGGTAGAGGTCGGCGACGGTCGGCCGGCCGTGGCTCTGCAGCAGGGTGAAGCCGAGCACGGCCGCCGCCCCGGCCAGCGCCGCCGCCCAGAACGCCCGGGACGGCCGGCGGCCGGTGCGCAGCGCCGAGGCCACCGCCGTGGCCAGCGGCAGCAGGCCGATGACCACCGCCGAGTGGGCGGTCGAGGAGGTCCGCAGGGCGAGCGTGGTGAGCAGCGGGAAGCCGATGACGCAGCCGGCCGAGACCACCAGCAGGCCGGGCCACTGCCGGGCCGTCGGCAGCGGGGCGCCGGAGGCCAGCAGGTAGAGCCCGGCGAGCAGCCCGGCCAGGGCGCCGCGCAGTCCGGTCGAGGTCCACGGGCCGAAGCCGTCGAGGGACCACACGGTGGCTGGGAAGGTGAGCGAGAAGGAGGCCACCCCGAGGGCGGCGAGGGCCGTTCCGGAGGCGGTGCCGGGGGCGCCCGCCCCGGGTGCTATCGCCGCGGGCTGGGTAGCGCTATCTTGTGCCGTCATGAACGAGCGTAGCAGCGTGGCCGAACTCGCCGAAAGCCTCCGGCGGGAGGTCGAGCGCTACCCGGAAGGGCGAAAGCTGCCGTCCAGCCGGGCCCTGATGGAGCGCCACCAGGTCAGCCCGGTGACGGTCTCCCGCGCCATCGCGGTGCTGGTCGCCGAGGGGCTCGTGGTCTCCCGGCCCGGCGCCGGGGTGTTCCGGGCCGCGGCCTTCGCTGCGGCCCCCGACTCCCCGGCGGCCCCGGCCGCCCGGCCCGGCGACCTGTCCTGGCAGGAGGTCGCGCTCAGCGCCGACTCCGGCCCGCGCGACCTGCTGGCCGCACCGGTGTTCGCCACCCTCCAGGTGCCGCCGCCCGGCGTCATCGACCTCAACGGCGGCTATCCCCACTCCTCGCTGCTGCCCGAGCGGCTGCTCGCCGCCGCCCTCGCCCGGGCCGGCCGCCGCCCGGGCGCCTGGGACCGGCCGCCCACCGACGGCCTCACCGAACTGCGCGGCTGGTTCGCCCGCGACATCGGCGGCCACGCCGGACCGATCAGCGCCGGGGACGTCCTGATCACCTCCGGCGGGCAGGGCGGCCTGACCGTGGCGATGCGCTCGCTGGCCGCGCCCGGCTCGCCGGTGCTGGTCGAGTCGCCGACCTACTCGGGCATCCTCGCGGTGGTGCGCGCGGCCGGGCTGCGGCCGGTGCCCGTCCCGGTCGACGCCGACGGCGTCCGCACCGATCTGCTGGCCGACGCCTTCGAGGCCACCCGGGCCCGGGTGTTCGTCTGCCAGCCGCTGTTCCAGAACCCCACCGGCGCGGTGCTCTCGCCCGCGCGCCGGGCGGAGGTGCTGCGGATCGCCCGGGCCGCCGGGGCGTTCGTGGTCGAGGACGACTTCGCCCGGCTGCTGGTCCACGCGGACGCCCCGGCGCTGCCGCGCCCGCTGGCCGCCGACGACCGGGACGGGGTGGTGGTGCACCTGCGCTCCCTCACCAAGGCCGCCTCCCCCAACCTGCGGGTCGGCGCCCTCACCGCGCGCGGCCCGGCGCTCGCCCGGCTGCGGGCCACCCAGGTGGTGGACAGCTTCTTCGTGCCCCGGCCGCTCCAGGAGGCGACCCTGGAGCTGGTCTCCGACCCCGGCTGGGCCCGTCACCTGCGCACCCTCGGAGCCGAACTGCGCGACCGCCGCACCGCCGCCGTGGCCGCCCTGCACCGGGAACTGCCCGGTGTGCTCGGCGCCCACCGGCCCGGGGGCTACCACCTGTGGCTGCGGCTGCCGGACGGCACCGACGACGCCGCCCTGGTCGCCGCCGCCCGGCGCCGGGGCGTCCAGGTCACCCCCGGCCGGCCGTACCACGCCGCCGAACCCCCGGCCCCGCACCTGCGGCTGAGCTACGCCGCCGCCGACGGCCCCGCCCAGGTCGCCGAGGGCATCCACCGACTGCGGACGGCCTACCAGGAGTCGACCGGCTGACCGCGCCCCGGACCCGGACCCGGCCCCGGCCCCGGCCCCGGCCCCGCGCGGCGGCCGCTACGCCCGGTACCCGGCCATCCGCTCCAGCCGCGCGATCCGCTCCGCCATCGGCGGGTGGGTGGAGAACAGCCGCGCACCGGCCTCGCCCGGCCGGAACGGGCTGGCGATCATCATGTGGCTCGCCGTCTGCAGCTGGGGCTCCGGCGGGAGCGGCAGCTGGCGGGTACCGGCGTCGAGCTTGCGCAGCGCACTGGCGAGGGCGAGCGGGTCGCCGGTGATCCGGGCGCCGTCGGCGTCGGCCTGGTACTCGCGGGAGCGGCTGACGGCCATCTGGATCAGCCCGGCGGCGATCGGCCCGAGGATCATGATGGCGAGCATCCCGAACAGCCCGGGGCCGTCGTCGTCCTCGCTGCGGCCGAACGGGATCAGCCAGGCGAAGTTCACCAGGAACATCACCACCGAGGCCAGCGCCCCGGCGACCGAGGAGATCAGGATGTCCCGGTTGTAGACGTGGCTGAGCTCGTGTCCGAGCACCCCGCGCAGTTCGCGCTCGTCCAGGATCTGCAGGATGCCCTCGGTGCAGCAGACCGCCGCGTTGCGCGGGTTGCGGCCGGTGGCGAAGGCGTTCGGGGCCGGCGTCGGGGAGATGTAGAGCCGGGGCATCGGCTGCCGGGCCGAGGTGGAGAGCTCGCGCACGATCCGGTACAGCCCGGGTGCCTCGAACTCGCTGACCGGCCGGGCCCGCATGGCCCGCAGCGCGAGCTTGTCGCTGTTCCAGTAGGCGTAGGCGTTGGTCCCGAGGGCGACCAGCAGGGCGATCACGAAGCCGGTCCGGCCGAAGAAACCGCCGATCACCAGGATCAGTGCCGAGAGGCCACCGAGCAGGACGGCGGTCCTCAGTCCGTTGTGCCGGCTGTGCACGTCAGGCCCTCCAGTGGTGCGGTGGGGAAGCCCTTTCTGCCTCGTCCCTCTTGCCCGCTCAACGGGCGGGCCCGGGGACCTTGTTCCCTTGTGACCGACGCGACACCCGGTCGGCGGCTCAGAACAGCGAGCCGCCGGCCACTTGGAGGACCAACTGCGGGGCGACCGAGAGCACCACCGCCGCGGAGGCGGTGAGCCCCAGCGTGGCGGTCAGGCCGACCGGCAGCCGCCGCTCGGCACCGTCCTCGGCCGCGACGGCGGACGCGTCGGCCGGGGCGAACAGCCGGGCCGTCCACAGCAGGTAGTAGTACAGGGCGACGACCACGTTGACGGCCATCACCACGGCCAGCCACCCCAGCCCGGCGTCCACGGCCGCGCGGAACACCACGACCTTGCCGAACAGGCCGATCACACCGGGCGGCAGCCCGGCCAGGCAGAGCAGGAAGAAGGCCAGCGCCAGCGCCGTCCAGCGGTTGCGGGCGAACAGGCCGCGGAAGTCGTCCACGCTCGTCCCGGCCCGGCGGCCGACGGCGGCGACCACCCCGAAGGCGCCGAGGTTCACCACGCCGTAGATCAGCGCGTACGCGGCGGTCGCGCCCAGCGGATCGGCCCCGGTGGGCGCGTAGCCGGCCGCCGCGAGGGGCACCAGCAGGTACCCGGCCTGACCGACCGAGGACCAGGCCAGCAGCCGCACCGCGCTGTACCGGGTGTCGAAGCGCTGCCGCAGCGCGCCGACGTTGCCGACGGTCATGGTGACGGCGGCCAGCACCGCGAGCACCAGGCCCCAGGTGTGGGCGTACGGGCGGAACGCGACGGTGGTGGCGAGCGCCAGCCCGGAGAGGCCGGCCGCCTTGCCGACCACCGAGAGGTAGCCGGCCACCGGCAGCGGGGCGCCGGTGTAGGTGTCGGGCACCCAGAAGTGGAAGGGGACGGCGGCGACCTTGAAGGCGAAGCCGACCAGCGTCAGCACCGCCCCCGCCTCGGCCAGCGCCTTGAGCTGGGCGGGCGCGTGCTCCAGCCCCTGGGCGACGGCGCCGAGGTGCAGGCTGCCACTGGCCGCGTATACGAAGCCGATGCCGAGCAGCATCACGGCGGTCGCGGTGACGGAGGAGACGAAGAACTTGAACGCGGCCTCCGCGCCCCGCCCGTCCCGGCGCAGCGCGACCAGGGCGAAGGCGGGCAGCGAGGCGACCTCCAGGGCGATCACCATGGTCGCGAGGTCGCGGGAGGCGGGCAGCAGGGCGGCGCCGGTGGCGCTGGAGAGCAGCAGGAACCAGTACTCGCCGCGGGGCAGCTTCTGGTCCTCGACGGTGTGCATCGACAGCAGCGCCGCGATCAGCGCGCCGCCGAGCGCCAGCAGCTGGAAGACCAGCGCGAAGTGGTCGGCGACGTAGGAGCACCCGGTGGTGTCAGTGGCCCCTGCTACGTTCCGGAGGCAGAAGGTGGCCCGGGGTGATCCCCCGGTGAGGGGGAGGAGGGCGAGCAGGGAGAGGGCGAGTCCGGCCGCGGCCAGGCGGCCGAGCCAGCGCTTGTGCCGTTCGGGCAGGAAGAGGTCGGTGACCAGCACCGCGAGGGCGGCCACGGCGGCGATCAGCGGGGGCGCGATCGCCACCCAGTCCACGGACTGGATCAGGCTGCCCGGGTTGGCTACGGCGAGGGAGGTCACAGTGTGCTGCCCCGTGGAGTGAGGTCCGAGTGCGGCGGTGTGGGCTGCGAGCACGGTCAGCCACCCCCGAGGAGGTGCTTGACGGCCGGGTCGGAGAGCCCGAGCAGGAGGGCGGGCCAGAGTCCGGCCACCAGGGTGAGCGCGGCCAGCGGTGTCCAGCTGACGGCCTCGTACGGCCGCAGGTCGGGCACCTCGGGCACCGGCGCGGGCTGCTCGGGGTCGCCCATGCAGACGCGCTTGACCACGATCAGCAGGTAGCCGGCGGTGAGCAGGGTGCCGAGGCCGGCCAGGACCATGTAGGTGACGAAGGCCGGGCGGGACAGCCCGGCGGCCGGGTCGAAGGCGCCGAACATGGCGAGCAGCTCGCCCCAGAAGCCGGCCAGGCCGGGCAGGCCGAGGCTGGCGACGGCGGCGAAGGCGAGCAGCGCGCCGATCCGGGGTGCCCGGCCGTACAGGGCGGCGCCGGTGGCCCCGGCGAGGGTGTCCAGGTCCGCCGTGCCGTAGCGGTCCTTGACCGCCCCGACCAGGAAGAACAGCAGGCCGGTGATCAGTCCGTGGGCGATGTTGGCGAACAGCGCGCCGTTGACGCCGACCGGGGTGAGGGAGGCGATGCCGAGCAGCACGAAGCCCATGTGGCCGACGGAGGAGTACGCGATCAGGCGCTTGAGGTCGCCCTTGGCGCCGGGGCGGGCCAGCGCGAGGCAGGCCAGCGAGCCGTAGACGATGCCGACGGCGGCGAAGGCGCCCAGGTAGGGGGCGAGCGTCGCGGTGCCGTCCGGCACGACCGGGAGGAGCACCCGGACCAGTCCGTAGGTGCCCATCTTGAGCAGCACGCCGGCGAGCAGCACCGAGCCGACCGTCGGGGCGGCGGTGTGGGCGTCGGGGAGCCAGCTGTGCAGCGGCCAGGCGGGGGCCTTGACCGCCAGCCCGACCATGATCGCCAGCGCGGCGACCACCTGGGTGGTGTGGCTCAGGCCGTTGCCGTGCCCGGCGGCCAGCGCCTGCATGTCGAAGGTGCCGGCCTTGCTGCCGATCAGCAGGAAGCCGAGCAGCATCACGGCCGAGCCGAGCAGCGTGTAGAGGATGAACCGGTTGGCCGCCGGGGTCCTCGCGCCGCTGCCCCAGCGGGCGATCAGGAAGTACATCGGGATCAGCACGATCTCGAAGGACAGGAAGAAGAGGATCAGGTCCAGCACCGCGAAGGTGGCGAGCATGCCGACCTCCAGGAGCAGGAACAGCCCGACGAAGGCCTGCGGCGAGGGGACGCCGTCCCCCTCCGGCAGCCGCTTCTCCGAGTACAGCGCGCAGAGGAAGGTGAGCAGCGCGGTCAGCACGACCAGCGGCAGCGAGACGCCGTCCACGCCGAGGTGGAAGCGCACGTGCAGGGCCGGGATCCAGTCCAGGTCGGTGGTGGCCTGCATCCGGGCCGGCGCGTCGTGGTCGAAGCCGGCCGCGAGGAGGACGGAGAGCAGCAGCACCGCGCCGGTGAGGACGGAGTTCAGCCGCAGCGCCCGGCGGCCGGCGACGGCCCGGTCCGGGCCGAACACCGGCGCCAGGGTGAGCGCGGCGCCGAGCAGTGGCAGCACCAGGAGGGCGATGAGGACCGCGTTCATCGGGGGCTCCCAGCTTCGGCGGCGGACGGGACGGAGGGGACGGGGGTGGGGAACGACAGCACCGGCTACACCGCCACCAGGACGGCCAGCAGGACGACCCCGGCCAGCAGGGCGCTGAGGTAGGTCTGGGCGTTGCCGGTCTGCGCGAGCCGGACGGCCCGGCCCAGCAGGTTGGCGCCGATCCCGCTGCCCTGCACGTAGCCCTCGACGACCTCGCGGTCGAGGAAGCGGACCAGCCGGGCCGCCGCGACCACCGGCCGGACGAACAGCAGGTGGTAGAGCCGGTCGACGCCGAAGCCGTGCCGGGCCGGGCCGAACAGCGGGCCGAGCAGGGTGCGCCCGGGGTCGGCGACGACCACCTCGGCGGCGGGGGCTCCGGCCTGCTCGGGCACCCTCCCGGCGGCGGCCGGGGCCGGCCGGCCGGTGGTCAGCCGTGCGGTGGCCGAGCGCCAGGCGCCGTACGCGGCGAGCACGCCGACCACGGCGAGCCCGGTACCGGTGACGGCGGTGACGCCGGTGGGGCGCAGCGAGCCGCCGTCCAGCAGCGCGGGCAGCCAGTCCGAGCGCAGCCCGGCGACGCCGAAGCCGATGGTCGGGACGGCCAGCACCCACAGCGGCCAGCGCATCGCGGGCGGCTCGGCGGTGGCCGGGTCGGCCTCGTCCGGCTCGGGCGAGTACGGCGCGTCGGCCTCGGGGGCGGCCGGGGCGGCCTGGGCCGCCCGAACCGGTGCGGCCGCGCCGGCCGGGCTGTGGAAGGTGACCAGGAACAGCCTGGCCGCGTAGGCGCCGGTGAGCAGCGCGGTGAGCGCGGCCGAGATCAGCACGATCCAGCCGGCCGCCTGCGGCACCGCCGAGGCCGGGCCGAGGCCGTTGGTCAGCGCCTCGCCGTTGGCGGCGTGCTCGGCGGCGGTGAGCACCGCCTCCTTGCTGAAGAAGCCGGAGAACGGCGGCAGCCCGGCCAGCGCGAACAGCGCGATGCCCATCGTCCAGTGGGCGTCCGGGACGGTCCTGCGCAGGCCCGGGATCCGGGACATCGCGGAGATCGAGTTGGTGTGCGCGGCGTGGATCACCACGCCGGCGGCCAGGAACAGCAGCGCCTTGAACGCACCGTGGCTGACCAGGTGGAACACCGAGGCCTCGCGGTCCCCGCTGGCCAGCGCGCCGGCCATGTAGCCCAGCTGGCCGACGGTGGAGTAGGCGAGGACCCGTTTGAGGTCGTCCTGGGCGAGCGCGCAGAGCGCCGAGCCGATCATCGTCACGGCGGCCATCACCGCGAGCACCACCAGGGCCGCCCCCGACTGGAGGAACACCGGCAGCAGCCGGGCCACCAGGTAGATGCCGGCCGCGACCATGGTGGCGGCGTGGATCAGGGCGGAGACCGGCGTCGGACCGGCCATCGCGTCCGGGAGCCAGGTGTGCAGCGGGAACTGGGCGCTCTTGCCGGCCACACCGGCGAGCAGCAGCAGCGCGACCAGCGTCGGGTGGCCGAGCCGGCCCTCGGTCGCGGCCGACAGCACGTCGGTGATCCGGAAGCTGCCGGCGTCCGCGGCAAGCAGGAAGATCCCGAACAGGAACGGCACGTCACCGAGCTTGGTGACCAGGAAGGCCTTGAGCGAGGCCGACCGGGCGTCGGCGCTCTCCCAGTGGTGGCCGATCAGGAAGTACGAGCAGACGCCCATGACCTCCCAGCCGACCAGCAGCACGACGAGGTCGCCCGAGTAGACCACCAGGAACATCGCCGCGGTGAACAGCGAGACCAGCGCCGCGTAGGACGGGTAGCGCCGGTCCTCCTTGAGGTACGCGGTCGAGTAGACCTGGACGCAGGTGGCGACCAGGCCGACCAGCACCGAGATCAGCGAGGTGAAGCCGTCCAGGTGGACGGAGAGCGCGATGTCCGGACCGCCGGTCGGGGTGAGCCGGGTGGCGGCGTCCAGGGTCCGGCCGGTGCCGAGCTGGAGGGCGACCACCAGGGCGAGCACGGCCGAGACGGCGACCGGGACGATCGCCAGCGGCCGGGCCAGCCCCGGCGCCTTCTTGCCGACGGCCAGGGTCGCGGCGGCGCCGAGCGCGGGCAGCGCGGGGACGAGGACGGGCAGGGCGAGGTTCATGCGGTGGCCCGGCCCTTCAGTGCCTCGGCTGCGACCGGCTCGTCCTCGGCCGGGGTGTGCGGCTCGGCCGGGTCGCCGAGCGCGGTGGCCCGGTCGATGTCCGCCGTGCCCCGGGCCCGGAACAGCAGCAGGACGATGGCGAGCCCCAGCCCGATCTCGGCGGCGGCGACGGTGATGGTGAACAGGGTGAGCGCCTGCCCGGCGTGCAGCGAGTCGCGCAGCCAGGCGTCGAAGGCGACCAGGTCGAGGTTGACGGCGTTGAGCATCAGCTCGACGGACATCAGCACCAGGACGGCGTTGCGCCGGGCGAGCACGCCGTACACGCCGACGCCGAACAGCAGCGCGGCGAGGACGACGGGGTAGGCGAGGTGCATCAGCTCTCCTCCGACGCGGACGACGAGGACGACGCGGGTGCCGAGGGCTCGGGCTTGGGCGTGGTCGCGGCCACGGTCCCGTTCGAGCCGACCGGCCGTCCGGCCCGCAGCTTGCCCGCCCGCGGCGCCGGCACCCGGCGCCCGGACCCGCGCGACAGCACGATCGCGCCGACCAGCGCCGCCAGCAGCAGCACGGACAACGCCTCGAAGGGCAGCACCCAGTTGCGGAACAGACTGGCGCCGGTCACGGCGGCCGAACCGCCGCCCGCGCCGAGGTCGATCCAGGAGGTCCGGAAGGCGTCGACCACCAGGGTCACCAGCGTCCCGGCCGCGGCCAGCGCCACCACCAGGGCGACCCAGCGGTTCTCGGAGTCCGCGTCCGGCGAGCGCCCGATCGGCGCCCTGGTGAGCATCAGCCCGAACAGCACCAGGACGACCACCGAGCCCAGGTAGATCAGCACCTGCACCCAGGCGATGAACTCGGCCGTGAGCAGCAGGAACTCCACCGCCAGCCCGCCGAGCGCGACCACCAGCCAGAGCGCGGCGTGCACCAGCTGCTTGGTGGTCACCGAGACCACCGCCGAGCCGAGCACCGCGATGCCGACCAGCAGGAAGACGACCTCCTGCCCGGTCGGGGACAGGAACGAACGGGCGGCCGGCTCCAGGGAACCGGTCGCCGCGAGGAACGTGGCAGCGGCGTTCACGCGTCGTCACCCTTCTCCTCGGTGGCCTCGGCAGCGTCAGCAGCCTCGGCGGCGGCCTCGATCGCCGCGACGGCCGCGGCGGCCAGCTTGTCCGCCGCCTTGCGCGCGGTGGCGATCTCCTTGGGCTCCTCGGCCGCCGGGTCCAGCGCCGGCGGCGCCGGGACGGTCCACATCCACTCGCGGAGCTTCTCCCGCTCGTGGGTCAGCTCGTGGATGTCGGTCTCCGCGTACTCGAACTCCGGCGACCAGAACAGCGCGTCGAAGGGGCACACCTCGATGCAGATCCCGCAGTACATGCAGAGCGAGAAGTCGATGGCGAAGCGGTCCAGCACGTTGCGGGTGCGGGCCCGGGCGTTCGGCTCGGCGGCCGGCAGCGTCTCCTTGTGGGAGTCGATGTAGATGCACCAGTCCGGGCACTCGCGCGCGCAGAGCATGCACACCGTGCAGTTCTCCTCCAGCAGCGCGATGACGCCGCGCGAACGCGGCGGTAGCACCGGCTGGACCTCGGGGTACTGCGCGGTGACGGTCTTCCTCGTCATCGTCCGCAGCGTCACGGCCAGGCCCTTGGCGAGGCCGGCACCGGGGAAACTCATGCGATCGCCACCTTGATGATGCCGGTGAGGGCCAGCTGGACGAGCGCGAGCGGGATCAGCACGATCCAGGCGAAGCGCATCAGCTGGTCCTCGCGCAGACGCGGGTAGGTGACCCGCAGCCAGATGACCACGAAGGCCAGCGCGAAGGTCTTGAGGAGCATCCAGAGCCAGCCGAGCTGGTCCGCCATCGGCCCGTGCCACCCGCCGAGGAACAGCACCGCCGTCAGCGCCGACACCACCAGGATGCCCACGTACTCGGACAGCAGGAACAGCGCGAAGCGCAGCCCGGTGTACTCGGTGTACGCGCCGAAGATGATCTCCGAGTCGGCGACCGGCATGTCGAACGGCGGCCGCTGGAGCTCGGCCAGACCGGCCGTGAAGAACACGAAGGCGCCGATGATCTGCCAGGGCAGCCAGTACCACTGCCAGGCGTCCAGGATCCCGGGCAGCGACAGGGTGCCGGCGGCCATCGCCACCGAGGCCGCCGCGAGCACCATCGGCAGCTCGTAGGACATCAGCTGGGCGGCCGTGCGCAGGCCGCCGAGCAGCGAGAACTTGTTCGCCGAGGCCCAGCCGGCCATCAGCTTGCCGATCACGCCGACGCCCATCACGGCCAGCACGAAGAACAGCCCGGCGTCGATCGCCTGCCCGACGAAGCCGTTCGGGCCGACCGGGATCGCCAGCAGCACGAAGAGGTACGGCAGCAGCGAGACGGCGGGCGCCAGCTGGAAGACCCGGCGGTCCGCGTCGGCCGGGACGATGTCCTCCTTCTGGGCGAACTTCACCCCGTCCGCGACGAGCTGGGCCCAGCCGTGGAAGCCGCCCGCGTACATCGGGCCGAGCCGGCCCTGCATGTGCGCCATCACCTTGTGCTCGGTCTGGCCGATGAGCAGCGGGAAGACCAGGAAGACGACCAGGGTGGCGACGCAGCGGAGCACCGTGTCGAGCAGGTTCACGCGCCGTCTCCGTCCTGGTCGGCCGCTCCGGCCGAGTTCTCGTCCTTCGCCCCGCCGGGCTCCTGCTCGCCGGGCCCGCCCGACGGCTTCTCCTCGTGGGCGGGCACCGGGTGGTGCCAGGGCGCGTCGGAGGACCGGGGCCGGGCCGGGGCCTGGGGCTCGGCCGTCGGTTCGGCCGTCGGTTCGGCCGTCGATTCGGCCGTCGATTCGGCCGTCGGTTCGGCGGCGGTCTCGGCCGCCTGGCTGACCGAGCCGGCGGACACCGACCGGGTCCGCCGCGGCCGGTCGGTCCGCACCGGTGGAGCGCCCTCGGCAGCGGGCACGCCGGGAGCAGCCGAGGCCTCCGGAGCCGCCGCCTCCTCGCCGCCCGCCTGGCTCGCCGAGCCCTCGGAGACCGACCTGGTCCGCCGCGGCCGGTCCGCCCGCACCGCCGGAGCGCCCTCGGCGGCAGGTGCGCCCGCGCCGGCCGCAGCCCCAGCCGCAGCCGCAGCCGCGCCCGCCCGAGGCGTACGCGCCGCCGCGCCGGCCGCCCGCGCACCGCGCGCGGGCCGCTCGGCCACCGGCGGCAGGGTGCCCTTGAGCGGCCCCCACTCGTTCGGGTCCGGCACGCCGGCCGGCTGCATCTTGCGCCGGGCCGGTCCCGCGCCGTGGTCCGACTCGCCCGGCTCCTTGGCGCCCGGCCAGTCCTTGGCGACCCGCGCCGCGAGCACGAACTCCTTGCGCAGCGGGTGCCCCTCGAAGCCGTCCGGCAGCAGCAGGGTGGCCAGGTGGGGGTGCCCGGGGAAGTCGATGCCGAACATCTCGTGGGTCTCGCGCTCGTGCCAGGCGGCCCCGGCGTACACCGCGACGGCGCTCGGCAGTGCGGCGCCGTCCCGCGGCACCCGGGTGCGCAGCGCGAGGTGCCGCACGCCCGGCGCCTCGACGGCGGCCAGGTGGGCGACCACGGAGAAGCCCTCGGCGAGCTCGTCGACGGCGCTCAGCCAGTCGAAGAAGCCCAGGCCCAGCACGTCGCGGGCGGTGGTGAGCGCCTCGATCCAGCGCTCGGCCGGCACGTCGACGGTGATCAGGCCGTACGCCTCGGCGCCGGTCGCCCACTCCCCGACCGACGCCGCGTACTGCTCCGCCGTGAGCGTCTCGACAGGTCGCTCGCCGCGCTCGCTCACGACACTCCTCCATCGTTCGGGGGCCCCGCCACCAGCGGCCGGCGCAGTGCCGCCGCGGGCGCGGTGTAGCGGCCGGGCAGGGACTCGGCGGCGATCTTCTCCTGGAGCTTGAGGATGCCCTGGAGCAGCGCCTCCGGCCGCGGCGGGCAGCCGGGCACGTAGACGTCGACCGGGATGATCTGGTCCACGCCCTTGGTGACGGAGTAGGAGTCCCAGTACGGGCCGCCGGAGTTGGAGCAGGCCCCGAAGGAGATGACGTACTTCGGCTCGGGCATCTGCTCGTAGAGCCGCTTGACGGCGGGCGCCATCTTGTCGGTGACCGTCCCGGAGACGATCATCAGGTCCGCCTGCCGGGGGCCGGGCGCGAACGGGATCACACCCATCCGGATGAAGTCGTGCTTGGCCATGGACGCGGCGATGAACTCGATCGCGCAGCAGGCCAGGCCGAAGTTGAAGCACCAGAGGCTGTAGCGGCGGCCCCAGTTGAGCACGACCTTGACCGGGTCCGGCGCGAGCCGGGCCAGCGGGCCGATGCTGCGGCGCCCGACGGCGCCGGGGGCGGCCGGGTCGGGCAGTCCGAGCGGGACGGGACCGCCCTGGCCACCGTGCGAGTGGGTGTGCGTCACGTCCATTCCAGAACGCCCTTCTTCCAGGCGTAGAGCAGTCCGACCGCGAGGAAGCCGATGAAGAGGAACATCTCGATCAGCGTTCCGGCGCCGTACCCGGCGGTGGCGAAGACGGTCGCCCACGGGAACAGGTAGATCGCGTCGACCGCGAAGATCACGTAGAGGAAGGCGTACACGTAGTAGCGGATCTGGGTGTGCGCCCAGTCCTCGCCCACCGGGTCCACCCCGCACTCGTAGGCGAGGAGCTTCTCGGGCGAGTACACCACCGGCCGGAGCAGCCGGTTGGCGGTGAACGCCACGGTCACGAAGAGCACCCCGATGACGGCCAGCAGGCCCATCGCGGCGTACGCGTCGAAGTAGCCGCCGCCGACCGACGGGTCGGCCGCGACGGCAGCCACCTGCTGCCCCTCCATGCCTTCGCCTCCACCTCGGCCGCGAACCCGCCCTCAAGACAGTTCTACGACTTTTCCTCACACGGTCTTAACCATGGCCAATGCGTGAGTCTAAGGGGAGGGCTCCACTCCCCCCGAAACCTGCCCGCTCCGCAAGACGTCCCGTGGACAACCCGGTGAACGCCCGGAGGCCCTCCGGGGTGGGGATAACCCCCGCCCCGGAAGATGTATCACCCCCATGGCACATCCCCTCCCCCGTTCGGGATGCTGGGGGCCGCCAGCTCGAACGAGGGGACGGATGATCCGATGAAGTCGCTGAACCGCGCCGTGGACGCCATCAAGGAGCAGGACGCTCGGATGGAGCGCCCGCCGCTGTACGGCGCGCGGATGTGGCGCCAGGTCGGACACCTGATGCTCAACTTCCCGCTGGGCATCGCCGGCTTCGTGCTCTCGGTGACCGCGCTGTCGGCCGGCCTGGGCCTGTCGGTGACGGTGATCGGCCTGCCGGTGCTGGCCGCCGGCCTGGCCGGGTCCCGCGCCCTGGGCGCCCTGGGCCGCAGCCGGGCCCGCTCGGCGTACGGCTCCGCGATCGACGATCCGCAGCCGGTGAAGCAGCGCCGCCCGGGCCTGGTCGGCTACACCATCGCCCACCTCACCGACCTGCTGAACTGGCGCTCGGCGCTCTACAACGTGCTGATGCTGCCCTGGGGCATCCTGAGCTTCACCCTGACCCTGGTCTCGGTGATCACGCTGTGGCCGGTGCTGCCCTTCATCGTGCGCGCGATGGCCGCGGTCGACCGGATCCTGATCGAGTCGCTGCTCTTCCCCGGCGCGCTGGCCGAGCGGGTGCGCGAGCTGGAGGACGACCGCGGCACCGTGGTCGAGACCGCCGCCGCAGACCTGCGCCGGATCGAGCGGGACCTGCACGACGGCGCCCAGGCCCGGCTGGTCGCGCTGGCGATGGACCTCGGCATGGCCAAGGAGCGGCTGCGGGAGGTGGAGACCCAGGAGGACATGGCGGTCGCCGCCCGGATGGTCGACAACGCGCACGGTGAGGTGAAGCTGGCCCTCCAGGAGCTGCGCGACCTGGCCCGCGGCATCCACCCGGCGGTGCTCACCGACCGCGGCCTGGACGCGGCGCTGTCCGCGGTGTCGGCCCGCTGCACCGTCCCGGGCGGGGTGAAGGTGAACGTCGACCTGGCCGGGCCGGACGGCGAGCCCGAGCGCCCGGACTCGGCGGTCGAGGGCATCGCGTACTTCACCGTCAGCGAGCTGCTGACCAACGTCTCCAAGCACGCCGGCGCCACCAGCGCCTCGGTCGACGTCTGGCGCTCGGACGACCAGCTGATGGTGCTGGTCCAGGACGACGGCCGGGGCGGGGCGGCCCCCTACCCGGGCAGCGGCCTGGCCGGGCTGGCCGAGCGGATCCGGGCGGTGGACGGGGTGTTCCTGGTGGAGAGCCCGGAGGGCGGCCCGACCACCGTCACCGTCGAGCTGCCCTGGCGCACCCGCACCGCCCGCCGCTAGGAGGCGCCCCGGACGCCCGGGAACGCGAAGGGGCGCCGGGACCCGTCGAGGCAGTGGACGGGTCCCGGCGCCGGTCCGGTGCGGCGGCCGCCCCGCGGAACCCTTGCGCGGTGGACGGGCCGGCCGGCGTACCGGGGTCGGGGGGCGGGTGCGCTAGGAGCTGCTCTCCAGCGTGCCGAGGGTGACGTCGGCGGTCGCGGCGTTGCCGTCCCTGGTGTAGCCGACGGTGACCTTGTTGCCCGGGGTGAGCGAGGCGAGCGCGGTGGTGAGCGCGTTCAGCGAGTCGACCGGGGTGTCGCCGAGCTTGGTGATGACGTCGCCGGCCTGGAGCCCCGCCGAGGCGGCCGGGCCGCCCTGGCTGACCGCCACGATGACCGCGCCGGCCGGCTGGAACTGCTGGTTGAAGCTGGTCCGGGCGGTGACGCCGAGCGCGGCCCGCCCGGAGTTGGTGACCTTGCCCTGCTTGATCAGCTGGTCGGTGATGTTGGTGATGGTGGACGCCGGGATGGCGAAGCCGATGCCGGGGGCCGCCGCGCCGTTGGTCTGCGGCTCGGTCGCGGCGAGGGTGTTGATGCCGATCACCTGGCTGTCCAGGTTGACCAGCGCGCCGCCGCTGTTGCCCGGGTTGATCGCGGCCGAGGTCTGCACCATGTTGCCGATGGTGGCGCCCGGCGAGCCGCCGCCGCGGGGCTCGGAGACGGTCCGCCCGGTGGCCGAGACGATCCCCTGGGTGACGCTGCTGGAGAGCCCGAGCGGGCTGCCCATGGCCAGGGTGATCTGGCCGAGCTGGACCTTGCTCGAATCGCCGAAGGCGGCCGGCTTGAGGCCGCCGGGCGGGCTGCTGAGCTTGATCACCGCGAGGTCGGAGTCCGGGTAGCTGGCGACCAGGGTGGCGTCCAGCGACTTGGTGGAGTTGGCCAGCGTCACGGTGAAGGTGGTCGCCGAGCCGACCACGTGGGCGTTGGTGACGATGTCGCCCTTGTCGTCGTAGACGATCCCGGAGCCGAGGCTGTCGCCGGTGGTGATCTGGACCACCGAGGGCAGCACGTCGGCGATCACCTTCTGGTACGCGTCCTGCAGCTGGTTGGCGCCGCCCGGCTGGGCGGCGGGCGCGACGGAGGCCTGCTTGCTCGCGCCGGGGGAGGAGGCCGAGGCCGAGGAGGAAGAGGCCGAGGAGGAGGACGAGCTGCTGCACCCGGCCAGCGCCAGGGCGAGCGCCGTGACCGCCGCGACCCCGCCGGACGCGAGCAGCCGCCGGTGCGCCGCCTTGGGACCGGTCGGCCGGGGGCCGGCCGGCAGCGGTCGGTTGTGTTCCTTCTTTCGGCTCACCTGGCTGCCTCCGATTCGTCACCGCGCGGGCGCGGGCATGAGAGCACGGAAATCTTTGTCAGCATTTCACCGATTTGTCCGTTTTGCCGTCCCGACTCGCCCGAACACCGGCGACCGAAACCGAACGCCTAGGATTGCCGCATGACTTGGTTGATCACCGGCGGTGCCGGATACATCGGCGGACACGTCGTCCGCCAGCTGCTCGACGCCGGTGAGCGCGTCGCCGTCCTGGACGACCTGAGCACCGGCGACGCCTCCCGGGTGCCGGCCGGCGTCCCGCTGATCGAGGGCTCCACCCTGGACCGCGCCGTCCTGGACGCCGCGATCCGCGAGCACGGCATCGAGGGCATCCTGCACTTCGCCGCCAAGAAGCAGGTCGGCGAGTCGGTCGAGCAGCCGTTCCTGTACTACCGGGAGAACATGATCGGCCTGCAGACGGTCCTGGAGGCCGCGGCCGAGGGCGGCGTCAAGCGCTTCCTGTTCTCCTCCTCCGCCGCCGTCTACGGCATGCCGGACGTCGACCTGGTCACCGAGTCGACCCCGTGCGCCCCGATGAGCCCGTACGGCGAGACCAAGCTGGCCGGCGAGTGGCTGGTCGCCGCCGCGGGCAAGGCCCACGGGATGTCCACCGTGGCCCTGCGCTACTTCAACGTGGCCGGCGCCGCCTCGCCCGAGCTCTCCGACACCGGGGTGTTCAACCTGATCCCGATGGTCTTCGAGCGGCTGACCGCCGGCGAGGCCCCGCGGGTCTTCGGCGACGACTACGCGACCCCGGACGGCAGCTGCGTCCGCGACTTCATCCACGTCTCCGACATCGCCTCGGCGCACGTCGCGGCCGCCAAGCGGCTGGCCGCCGACCCGGCCGGCGAGACCGCGCTGGTGCTGAACATCGGCCGCGGCGAGGGCGTCAGCGTCAAGGAGATGATCGAGG
The DNA here is from genome assembly GCF_042786665.1 of Kitasatospora sp. NPDC059146. Lineage (NCBI taxonomy): Bacteria > Bacillati > Actinomycetota > Actinomycetes > Kitasatosporales > Streptomycetaceae > Kitasatospora > Kitasatospora sp. NPDC059146. The sequence goes on from NZ_JBHZCY010000054.1 coordinate 48,711, forward strand.
TCATCGGCAAGGTGACCGGCTACGACACCACCGCCGACGTGACCCCGCGCCGCCCCGGCGACCCGGCCCGGGTGGTGGCCGCCGCCGACCTGATCCACCGCGAGCTGGGCTGGAGCGCCGGCCACGACGTCGAGGCCATGGTCTCCTCCGCGTGGGAGGGCTGGTGCAGCCGCCACCCCGGGGCCCGCAAGGCCTGACCGGTCGGTGACCGGACCACCGGACGGCGGTGTCCGCCCCGCTCAGCGGGCGGGCACCGCCGTGCCGTAGTAGGCGTCCAGCGCGTAGACGCAGCGGTCCTTGGAGCCGACGAAGACCCGCCCGCCGACCGCCACCGGGGAGCCGGTGAGCTCGCCCTTGGTGCCGAGCTCCCAGCGCAGCTGACCGGTCGCCAGGTCCAGGGTGTGCAGCGAGTGGTCCCGGCTGCCCAGGTGCACCAGGCCGTCGGCCACCGCCGGGGAGCCGACGATCTCACCGCGCGTGGTGTAGCGCCAGCGCTCCCGGCCGGTCGCCGCCTCGAAGGCGTACAGCACCTCGCCGCTGCCGACCAGCACCATGCCGTCCCCGACCACCACCGGCTCGGCGCCCTGGCGGCTGCCGGTGACCCCGCGCCAGCGGTCCAGGCCGGTGGCCGCGTCCAGCGCGTAGACGGTGCCCAGGTAGTCGGCCACGTAGACCGCGTCGCCGTCCAGCGCCGGCGGGGTGAACAGCACCACCGGGGCGTCGAAGCGCCAGCGCTCGGCTCCGCTGGCCGCGTCCAGCGCGTACACCCGGGTGCCCGCCGTCACGTACAGCACGCCGCCGCGCTCGACCGGGTGCGCGGGCACGTCCTCGCCGACCTGGAAGGACCAGCGCAGGCCGGCCCCGCGCGGATCCACGCAGCGCAGCCGTCCGGCGCCGAAGTAGTAGGCGGCGCCGCCCACCAGGACCGGGCCGGACTGCGGGTTCTCGTAGTCCTGCTGGGCGTCGTCGGCGCGCCACAGCTCGGCGCCGGTGGCGGCCGCGCGCAGCTGGACGCCGCCGCCGCGCACCCCGCAGCAGAGCACGCCGTCGGCGGCGGAGAGCGAGTAGACCCAGCCGTCCAGCGAGGTGCGCCAGCGCTCGGTACCGTCCGCGACGTCCACGGTGTACAGGTGCGGGCCGTCCGCGGCGTGCACCCGGCCGGCGTCCACCGCGAGCGCCCAGGCGACGTCCCGGGTCTTGTAGCGGCGCTCGCCGGAGCCGATGTCCAGCGCGTGCACCTCGAAGCTGGAGACGAAGAGCGTGCCGTCGGCGACCACCGGGGTGCCCCAGACGTCGTTGGACATCCGGAACCGCCAGGGGCGCCAGCGGGCCGCCGCCGCGGGCGGCGGGGTCGGAACGGGCGGCGGGGTCGGCGCCGCCCGGCGGACCCAGTCGGTGGTGGCCGGGGCGGTGCTCGGACCGGGCTGCTCGTGCTCGGCCCGCGGCCCCGGGCCTATCCGCACCGAGGCGCCGGACAGCTGCACCTCGACGGCCATGCCGCCGGTGGGCGCGCGGTGCTTGTTCTTGGAGGGGATCTTCGCGGTCGGGATCCCGTCGTCCTGGCCCCCGGGGCGCGGCCCGGCGTGCACCGGCCCGGTCGGCGGGGCGTGCCCGGCCCCGGGGTAGGTGCGCGGGTCGTCCGGGCCGGGGTGCGGCGGCGGCACGTGCGGCTGCTGCGGCGGGCCCTGGGTGTGCGGCGGCCGCGGCGGCTCGGCCGGGCCGGGGTACGAGCGGGGCTGGGCGCTCGGGCGGCGGCCGCGCTTGCGCTCGATCAGCTCCAGCGCGTGGGGCGGCAGCCAGTCGCCGACCTCCCCGGCGGCGTCGTCCCGGGAGAACAGGTGCGGGGCCAGCTCGGCCTGGATCTGCGCGGGGGTGGGCCGGCGCTCGGGCGCCTGCTGCATGCAGGCCCGGACCAGGTCCATCAGCTCGGGCGCCATCCCGGTGAGGTCCGGCTCCTCCCGCAGCAGCTGGAACACCGTCTCGACCGGGTTGGAGCCGCGGAACGGGGGGTGCCCGGTGGCGCAGAAGACCATCAGCGAGCCGAGCGAGAAGACGTCGCTGGCGCCCCGGACGGTCCGGCTGTCCCGGGCCTGCTCCGGGGACATGTAGGCGGGGGTGCCGACCGCGACGTTGGTCATGGTCAGCCGGGTGCTGGAGACCCCGGCCGCGATGCCGAAGTCGATCACCTTCGGGCCGTCCTCGACCACCAGCACGTTGGAGGGCTTGAGGTCGCGGTGGATCAGTCCGGCCGCGTGGATGGACTGCAGCGCCTCGGCGATGCCCGCGACCAGCCAGCGGGTGGCGTCGACCGGCAGCGGGCCGCACTCCTCGACCAGGTCCTCCAGGGAGGGCGCCGGGATGTACGCGGTGGCCAGCCAGGGCACCCGGGCGTCCGCGTCGGCGTCCACCACGGCCGCGGTGTAGAAACCGCCGACCGTCTTGGCCGCCGCGATCTCCCGGGCGAAGCGGACCCGGAACAGCTCGTCCTCGGCCAGCTCCCCCCGGACGGTCTTGATGGCCACCCGGCGCCCGGAGGCGGAGCGCGCCAGGTAGACCAGCCCCATCCCACCCGCGCCGAGCCGCCCCAGCACCTCGAAGGGCCCGATCCTCCTCGGATCGTGCGCCGTCAGCTGGTCCACTCCGCAGCCACCTCCCCGTCGTCCGCACCCGCCGCGTGGTGCCGGACCCGATTCTCCAATGCCGCCCCGCGCAACTCCAACCTCCCCCACCGGGAGACGGCCACCGCCCCGGACGGACAGTCCGCTGGTCAGCGGTGACGGAACGGCCGGATCCTGACGCCCGATCCGGCCCCGGCTTGCGCCACGGAGCCCGGACCGTCCACGTCCCGACCCCCCTCACCGGTCACGCTCTGTCACCCGACCACCCCTCAGCGGACTCGCCGTCACGCTATGGGGTCAAAAGCACACGGGGGGGCTTCAAGAGCGCCTTCGGACCCCGGTGAATATCCGTCCGAAGTGGTTCAGGCCGCTATAGCGACCCCCGTGCGGAGTAATAGTCGCATCACCGAATCGCGCCAAGATCGTGCCACGGTAAGCTGACGGCATGACAGGACAAGTTCGCACCGTCGACGGTCGCGTCGCCGGGCGACGCGGACAGGAGACGCGGCAGAAGCTGCTCGACTGCCTCCGCGAGATGCTCAGCACGTCGCCCTATCGGGACGTCAAGGTCATCGACGTCGCCCGTATGGCGGGTACCTCCCCCGCGACCTTCTACCAGTACTTCCCGGATGTCGAGGGCGCAGTCCTCGAAATCGCCGAGGAAATGGCCAAGGACTCCGACACCCTCAAAGAGCTGGTGGCCGGAAAGTCCTGGGCAGGGAAGTCCGGACCGACCACTTCGGAAGAACTGGTCGACGGATTCCTCGCCTTCTGGCGCAAGAACGACGCCATTCTCCGAGTGGTCACGCTCGGTGCCGCAGAAGGGGACAAGCGGTTCTTCAAGATCCGCATGACCGTCCTCAACTCGGTCGCCAAGCCGCTCGCGGAGGCCGTCAAGGAACTCCAGGCGAAGGGTCAGGCCGACAAGTCACTCGACCCGAACGCCGTCGCCGGGGCCCTGGTCTCGCTGCTCGCCTCGGCGGCCGAGCACCAGAAGGCCTTCACCTCCTGGGGCGTCAAGGTCAAGGACCTCAAGCCCAACCTCGCTCCCCTGGTGTACCTGGGCGTCACCGGCAAGAAGGCGCCCAAGTAGGACCCTCCTCCGACCCACCATCCGCTCCGCGCGCAGCCCCGGCCTCCTGTCCGGGGTACGACGGACGGCGGCCGTGTCCTCGGGGGAGGTCCGCCGACGTACCGCACGCGCGCCAGACATGCCGGTGGGCGGGCACCCCTCACACAGGGTGCCCGCCCACCGGCATGCTGCTACTCGCCCACTCGCCTCCGGGGCGCTCTGACCCGGTGCCGACGGTCGGCGCTCCCTCGCTCCTTCGTCGCTCCCTCGCTTCTCCCTTTCGGCACCAGCGCGCCCCTTCGGCTCGGGGCGGGCAGGCCGGGCGAGCTACGGGCAGCGGACCACTTGGCCGGCGTAGGCCAGGCCGCCGCCGAAGCCGAAGAGCAGGACCGGGTCGCCCGGGGAGAGCTCGCCGCGCTCGACCAGCTTGGAGAAGGCGAGCGGGATCGAGGCCGCCGAGGTGTTGCCGGATTCGACCACGTCCCGGGCCACCACCGCGTCGCCGAGGCCCAGCTTGGCGGCGATCGCGTCGATGATCCGCAGGTTGGCCTGGTGCGGGACGAAGCCCTTGAGCTCCGACGGGTCGATCCCGGCCCGCTCGCAGGCCTGCCGGGCCAGCGGGGCGAGCTGGGTGGTGGCCCAGCGGAACACCGACTGGCCCTGCTGGCTGATCACCGGGTCCCAGCCGGTGATCACCACGGCGTCGCCCCGTTCCGGCTCGGAGCCCCAGACCACCGGTCCGATGCCCGGCTCGGCGTCCTCCTCCTGGGCCTCGACCACCGCGGCGCCGGCGCCGTCGCCGAAGATCACGCAGGTGGAGCGGTCGGTCCAGTCGAGGGTGTCGGACATCCGTTCGGCGCCGATCACCAGCGCGCGCCGCGCCGCACCGGCCCGGATCGCGTGGTCGGCGGTGGCCAGCGCGTAGGAGAAGCCGGAGCAGACCGTGTTGATGTCGTAGGCGGCGGGCGCGCGGACGCCCAGCCGGGCAGCCACCGCGGCGGCGGTGTTGGGGCTGCGTTCGATCGCGGTGCAGGTGGCGACCACCACCAGGTCGATCTCCGCCGCCGTCCGGCCGCTGTTGGCCAGCGCCTTCTGCGCGGCCTCGGTGGCGAGGTCGACCAGGGTCTCGCCCTCGGCGATGTGCCGGGTGCGGATCCCCACCCGGGTGCGGATCCACTCGTCGTCGGTGTCGACGAATGCCGCCAGGTCGTCGTTGGAGAGCACCTTGGGAGGCTGGTAGTGCCCGAGTGCCACAATGCGCGAACCGCTCATGCTGCCATGGAACCGGGTTACCCGCTGGTCAGCCGGGCACGACCGGCTACAGGATCCGCAGCTGTGATCTGTAGGGGCTCCACAAGGCCCTTGGGGCGCCTGGGCCCGGGCGTCCGCCGAGGTCAGGCGGCCAGCGAGGTGGCGTCGCCCATCACGATCACCGGATGGGCGGCCGGGTCCAGGGTGCGGATCAGCTGGGCCATCTTGTCCTCGGGTATCGACACGCAGCCGTGGGTCGGGCCGTCGTGGTCGACGTGCAGCCAGATCCCGCCGCCCTTCTTGCTGCCCATCGGGCGGCGCATGTCGAGCGGGGAGCTGCCGGCGACCCGGTTGTAGTTGATCGCGACCACGTAGTCGAAGGAGCCGGCCAGCTGGTCGCCGAAGAAGCCCGTCCCGGAGACCACGAAGCTGGCGTCCTTGTCGTACGGGAGCTTGCTGCCGGGGTTGGCGTTGCGGCCACCGGCGTCGGTGAGGTCGAAGACGCCGATCGGGCTGCGCAGGTCGCCCTCGTTGTGGTCGGTGGTCCAGCCGTTCTTGCCGTTGTGGCCCTGCCAGGTCTCACCGGCCAGCCAGCGGCCCTCGGGGGTGCGGGTCCACAGCGTGACGCTGTTCCTGTCGGTGTCCTTGCCCTGGCCGGTGGCGACCACGACCTGGGTGGTCGCGGCGGGGATCTTCGCGGTGAAGGCGGCCCCGAGGCCGGGTATCGCGGTCAGGGAGCCGTCCGGGCGGGTCTCGCTGCGGCCGGCGGCCGCGGGGGCGCTCTGCCGGTCGGCGGCGGCCTGGACGGCCGCGGGGGCGGGCGTGACGGGGTGGTCGGGCTTGCTGACGCCCTCCGGCCCGGGGCCGTCGGCGGCCGCGGCGACGGACTTGGCGCCGTCCTGGCCGACGGTGTACCAGCCGGCGGCGGCCGCGACCAGCAACGCGGTGCCGGCCATCACGGCCTTGCCGTGTCGTTTCTGCTTCGCCTTGCGCCGCCGGCCCCGGGAGGCGGCCCGGCCACCGGGCGCGGGGGCCGCGGCGGCGATGGGCGTGACGGAGGCGAGGGGCGCGAGGGGCTCGACCGGTTCGGGCTGCTCGTACTCCGGCTGCCCGTACACCGGCTCCTGGTAGGCGGGCTCCTGGTAGACCGACGGCTCCTGGTGAGCGGTCCCCTGGTAGGCGGGCTCCGGCTCGACGACGTACGGCTGGAAGGGCTGGAACGGCTGCTCGTACGCCCCGGAGTACCCGTCGGCCGGCTGCCGGTACTCGCCGTAGTACTCCTGCGCGGCGGGCTGCGGGACGGCCTGCGGGTACGGCTCGTACGCCTGGTACGGCGCCTCGTGCGACTGCTGCGGCACCCCGTACCCCGGCTCCGGCATCGGCTCGTACGGCGGGTACTCGGTGGCGCGATGGGAACCGGACATGCCGTCGATCCTGCCAAACGCCCTACCCGTTGGTAAACCCGGGGCGCGTGCGGGAGCCGTGAAGACGCCGCCGCCCGGAGCGCGGGTGCGGTCCGGGCGGCGGGGAAAGCGCAGGTCAGAGGCGCATCGCCTGCGGGGTCTCGCGACGCGTCAGGTCGGGGCCGTCGTACTCGCGGATGATCTCGTAGCGGGTGTTGCGCTCCACCGGGCGGAAGCCGGCGTCCCGGATCAGGCCGAGCAGGTCCTCGCGGCCGAGCTTGTTCGGGGTGCCGAAGTTGTCCGCGTCGTGGGTGATCTTGTACTCGACCACCGAGCCGTCCATGTCGTCCGCGCCGTGGCTGAGCGCCAGCTGGGCGGTGGTGACGCCGTGCATCACCCAGAAGACCTTGACGTGCGGGACGTTGTCGAAGAGCAGCCGGGAGACCGCGAAGGTCTTCAACGCCTCGGCACCGGTGGCCATCTCGGTACGGGCCATCAGCTTGTTGCGCACGACGCCGTCCTTGGAGTCGTGGAAGTCGTGCTGGTAGCGCAGCGGGATGAAGACCTGGAAGCCGCCGGTCTCGTCCTGGAGCTCACGCAGCCGCAGCACGTGGTCGACCCGGTGGCGGGGCTCCTCGATGTGGCCGTACAGCATGGTGGCCGGGGTCTTGAGGCCCTTGGCGTGCGCCAGGCGGTGGATCCGCGACCAGTCCTCCCAGTGGGTGTCGTGGTCGACGATGTGCTGGCGGACCTCCCAGTCGAAGATCTCCGCGCCGCCGCCGGTCAGCGACTCCAGACCGGCGTCGATCAGCTCGTCCAGGATCTCGTCGGCGGGCAGGCCGCTGATCTTCTCGAACCAGTGGATCTCGGTGGCGGTGAAGGCCTTCAACGAGACGTTCGGCAGCGCCGCCTTGAGCTCCCGCAGCGAGCGCGGGTAGTAGCGCCACGGCAGGGTGGGGTGCAGGCCGTTGACGATGTGCAGCTCGGTGAGGGAGTCGCTCTCCATCGCCTTGGCGAGACGGACGGCCTCCTCGATGCGCATCGTGTAGGCGTCCTTCTCGCCCGGCTTGCGCTGGAACGAGCAGTACGCGCAGGAGGCGCTGCAGACGTTCGTCATGTTGAGGTGGCGGTTGACGTTGAAGTGGACGACGTCGCCGTTCTTCCGCGTGCGCACGTGGTGGGCCAGCCCGCCCAGCCAGGCCAGGTCGTCGCTCCCGTAGAGCGCGATCCCGTCCTCGCGGGTCAGCCGCTCACCCGCGTAGACCTTCGCCTCCAGCTCGCGCTTGAGCCCTGCGTCCATGCGGTGACCCGCCTCCTCAGACATTCGATTCCTTGCCGGAGACGAGGTTACGCCTATGCCGACGGAGGCCGGGCGAGGGCGTGCCCCTAGGGCCCGTCTTCAAACTCCCGCCTGCGGGGCGACGCCGGGGCACGCACCTCGCCGCGTTGTCGTCGGTCGCCAATGCTCCGCAGTGGCTCCCTCCTCCGCCTTGCGATGCACGCACCCCAACGCCGCGACCTGATCCGACAAAACCCGGGAGACAGGCCTA